>CAZAST010000212.1:0-4137 GCA_964487805.1 uncultured Syntrophaceae bacterium | reverse complement strand
CTCTCCCTGCTGTATACCGGGTCAGGGACAACGAGCACCACCTTTACGCTGACAGTCGGGATAGCGGAGATGCTCGAACGGCAGCTCGGATTCATAACCGATGCCTCGGACGGTTATGCGACCTTCAAGCAGACATCTCTCGGCGACCGGATCGACGACTATACGGGCCGTATCGAGGATATGGAGGGTATGCTGGCTCGGAAGATGGATTCGATGATCAACAGATTCGTGGCCATGGAACTGGCCTTGAGCCGGATGTCGAGTCAGAGCGACTGGCTGAGCGGCCAGATCAATGCCTCGTACAGCGCCTGGTATTGAGGTCGCGTGGGTTACGGCATGTTCTAATTTTAACATATGAGGAGGAAAGGATCGTATGTACGGAAGCGGAAACGGGATCAATCTTTACAAAAAGGCGAATGTGACGACGGCGGGACCCCAACGGCTGGTGGTAATGTGTTATGAAGGGGCGATCAGCAATCTGAAAATGGCTCAGGAGAAATATGGCGCCGGGGAATACGAAGCCAAAGCGAAGGCGGTCCAGAAGGTGCAGGATATCCTGGCTCTCCTCGTTCAGTCCCTTGATTTTGAAAAGGGGGGGGAGATAGCCCGGAATTTAAATTCTCTCTATACATATATGGTGCGTCGAATTATCGAAGGAGACCTGAAAAGGGACATGAAGGCCTTTGATGAGGTGATCCTGATGCTCGATGAACTCGTATCGGCGTGGCGGGAGATGGACGCGGCCTCTGAGAGTGTTCCCGTCCGGGATGTGGAAGAAGGAGAACCGCGAGCGCGAATGACAGCCGGAGCCTATTGATGAGATGAAGACAATACGGATCGACAACCTTCTGGAGCAGAAACTGAGAGCCTTTGAACGGTTCAGTACCGCTACAACCGCGCTCAGGGATGTGAGCGATTTTCAGGACAACCGTGATAAGATCGCATCACTTATCGATGAACGGAATATATGTATCAGGATCATCGATCGGATTGACAGCCGGCTGGGCGCGCTCAGGAGAGAGCATCCGTCTCTTGTTTCGGGGCTCCCGGATGAGATGCGACAACGGATCGATCGGTTGAGAGGGATGATCCTGGACAGCGCGACACAATCCCGAAAGCTCAGCATTGAATGCGAGGAACGCCTCGCCCGGCGACATGACGATATGAAGAGCCAATTGATACGCATACGCCGGGGGAGAGACGGCGTCCACGGACAAGCGGGAAAGACATACCGGAAGGGATCGCCCAAATTTGTGGATATGACGCTCTGAGAAGGCAAATTTATGTTAAAGTTTCGGCCAGTAATACCGATATTACAGGTAAAGCGGGAAAATATTTCATGAAGGATGTTAGATGTCATGGACATTACCGTTAACGCAAAGAGCATAACCGGACTCGCCGTAGCTGCGGAAACTCAGTATGGTTCCGTATCCAGTGGCTTGTCGCCGGGCGAGAAAGCATCGGCGGATCCTCCCGCCGGTGACCCCGCGACTGCCCGCGCTGTGACGGAGGAAATCCAGGAGCGCATGGACGAGAACAGCATCAGCCTGTCTTTCTCGACGTACGGAGAAGGAAATCATAAGATTTCCGTCACCGTAACCGACAAGGAAACGGGTGAAGTCATACGTGAGATTCCTCCGGAAGAGCTCCAGCGGTTATCCGGGAAGATGGAAGAGATGGTGGGGATGGTTTTTGACGGAACGGTCTAGAGCTGTGTCCCGTCATGTCCTCTCACGCTCACCGGGCTTTCATGTCCGAGGTGAGTCTGAGGAGTTCCCTCTGCCTTTTGAACACATACCTGATAATCATTTCCCGATCGTCTTCCGACAACCCCTCAAAACGTACAGCGGTGCTGTACCCTTCTTTTCGTGGAAGTTCCGTTGAGGACACCACCTTTCCCAGAACTGTCAGCCATGTATTCGAGACCATGGGAAGAAAGATCTTGAGGGCGATCAAATCGCCGATGGCGTACCCCTGGTTGGTGACAAACTTCATCCCCGAACCGCTGATATTCACATATTCGGTATCCACGGACGAGTATGCACAGCCTTCTCTTGTTTCGAGGGCTTCAAGGATGCGGTCCATCTTCAGGTTTGCCTGATAAATCAGATTGTAAAGCAGCTTCAGATCAACCTCTTCGATCTCGGGGGGGGTAACGGGCTCGCCGAAAACCTTTTTGAATATCGCTTCAGGTTTGCCGTCGGATCTATCAGACTCCTGTTGAGTAATCTTGCGATAATCGACGCGCAGGAGATCGTCAACGCGCATGAATTCTCTGCGGCCCTCCTGTTTTTTCTGTCCGTTTCGCAAATCTTTAGAATCAATCATTGCTTACTCCTTTTCCCTGCCGGGGGAACCCGGCCATGCCCATGCTGTGTCATTTTTCCGTCATCCCTCTCACCCGGGGCGACTGAACCATGCAGCAGACGCTCGGTTTATCGAAATCCGCGCCTTGACGGCTCGGCTTTCCCTGGAATCCCGATGTTTCAGGTCCGTCTTCCGGTTCGTGCCTTAAACAACCGCCACGAAACAATAAGCATGTTCTGTGCCAGATTTCATTCGGATGTGAATGGCGATTGAGGGGGAGAGATGATGACGTGAAGGGCGGGCCCCTTTGGAAGGACGGCCTGCCCCGGGGGGAATCTAGCAGGTTCCGCAGTAGGCCGATACGAATATGTCAACCACGTTTTTGTCGAACTGGCTGTTGCTGTTTTTGCGCAGTTCGTCTATCGCCACATTCACGGAGAGGGCGTTGCGGTAAGGACGGTTCGTGATCATGGCATCGAAGGCGTCCGCCACGCTCAGGATGCGTGAGAGGCGGGGGATCTCCTCCCCCGTGAGTCCGTCGGGGTATCCGTTTCCGTCCCATCGTTCGTGATGGTGAAGGATGATATCCCGCTCCGCGTCCATGAGGGTGACAGCTTTGAGTATTTCCACCCCGATTGCCGGATGTTCCTTGATGACCGTATATTCCTCATCGGTTAACCGTCCCTCTTTGAGGAGTATCCGGTCCGGTATGGCGATCTTTCCGATATCATGGAGCATGGACGCCCTCTGGATGGATTCAATCTCATCACAGCTGCAATTGAGCGCCTCAGCGGTTTTCACCGCCGTTTCGGTTACATTTGCCGAATGCCGTTTGGTGTAGTGATCCCGGTGATGGATTGACGCAACCAGCGATTGAAAAATATCGGTGATGTTGGAATAGACGCTTTCATAGAGGATCTTGTTTTCCATGTTCAGGGAGGCCCGTTTTGCCAGGGAGTTCAGATACCGCAGCTCTTTCCGGGTGAATGCCTTTCCGTCTCTCGTGCCGGTGAGGCTCAGCACGCCGAAGACCTGCCCCCGTATCAGCAGCGGAGCGCAGATCACGGAATCGGGGAACCCCTCATCGACGCCGGTGAGAACCGCTGTCTTATCCCGAACCACGTCTTTGAACAGGGTGTCAAAGGGGGGACGGACAGAGCCCTTGCGAGACTTCGCCTCCCCGGAACCTCCCACAACCCTGAAGCGGCAGCGGTCTTTTCCTCCGTCGAGGAGCGCGAGCAGACACCCCTTCCCACGGGTTATCTGCATGGCGAGCTCGGATACTTTCTGGAAGATGTCGTCGTTTTCTCCGCTCATCTCTTCGATCGAGTCGTATATGCAGTCCATCATGGACAGTTTTTCAATGGTATCCTGTGATTGTCGGTTTTTCATGGTGCTCCGGGAATACGCGGTGAAAGTAAATTAAGAGGACGTTCCGTTTTTAAGCAGGATGTCCATCAAACTGTAGGAAATTCTCTCAAAGGCCTCTTTCTTGTTGTCTCCGAAAGAGAGGGTTACCATGTCAGCGCGACCGTGAGCGGTTTCCACCTCCGGGCGGATCGCATTCTCCTCCCTCGTTTGTTTGTTGTACGCCTTGAGAACCCCTTCCACATGGTACGTTGATATGGTCACGATACAGCCTCCCCCTGCGGATATGCACCCATCCAAGTTCTTACCTCCCTAATCGGCATTCGGGGATAAAACTTTAGGCAAATATCCCGGCTTCTCCCGTGAGTGGGCGACGTCTTTTTACGGTGTCACGCCGGCAACGGAAGGCCTGGTACGCAAATTGCTTTGGACTGAAACTGCACGGAACACAAAGGGTAACAT
>CAZAST010000211.1:0-4150 GCA_964487805.1 uncultured Syntrophaceae bacterium | reverse complement strand
CCCTTCAAGAAGAATTTCCAGCTCAAGAAACCAGCCAAGGGGTTCGACGAGGGATATTTCCGCAGTAATCGGCGGTTCGCCATCATTGTCCAGCGTGAAAGACCGGGTACGTTTGATCTTGGTTAAAAAGGGTTTGAACCCGATATCCGCAAGGAGTGTTTCCATGGCCTTCCGGTCGGATACCGTACATTCCTGTTCATCGTTAACTTCAAGACCGTTTCGTGTTTCCTTGCGTTTATAGGTAAGGGTGACGATGGCGTTTTCGTCCCGGAGCCGGACGCGTACCGGGCTTCCGACAAGTTGGAGGTACACGTCTTCTTTAACCGATTCTCCGGTTTTCCGGGCGCCGGGGAGTGCGAGGACGGCTTTTTCCGTTGTATCGGGATCGGTTATATGCGCTTTCAGTTCAATTTCTGTCATATTCCCCCAAAAAAAACCGTACCGTGTAGTTCACGATACGGTTTCAGCCAGTTACTTCCAGTTCAGTACGGACGGATCGTAATCATCCGGCGCCTTGTAGCCGAGCAGCTCCATACAGGTTGCCGCGAGCGATGAAATACCGAGTCCTTCCTTGAGCGTTCCGGTGTATTCACCTTTGCCCTGTGGATCGTAGATGATGCAGGGAACCGGGTTGAGCGAGTGGCTTGTCTTCGCTTTGGCCGAGCCGTCATCCTTGCGGGACACTTCGCCGGTTTTCTTGTTGTGTTCGAACATGTCGTCGGCGTTACCATGATCTGCGCTCATCACCATCACACCGCCCGCGGCATCAATCGCCTTTTTGAGGCGGGCAAGCTGGAGATCCATGCCTTCCATGGAGCAGAGAACGGCCTGGTAAATGCCGGTGTGACCGACCATGTCGCCGTTCGGGAAGTTGAGGCGGATGAAGTCATACTTGCCCGATCCGATCGCTTCAATGACCGCATCGGTAATTTCTGCACATTTCATCCAGGGTCGCTGTTCGAATGGAACAACATCACTCTTGATTTCGACATAGTCTTCGAGTTTTTCGTCAAACTTGCCGAGTTTGTTTCCATTGAAGAAGTAGGTCACATGGCCGTACTTTTGGGTTTCGCTGATTGCCAGAGTACGCACACCGGTTGCAACGAGGTATTCACCCATGGTGCGGTCGATGGCGGGCGGAACGACGAGGTACTGTGCAGGAATGTGGAGATCTCCGTCGTATTCCATCATGCCGGCGTACTCAACCTTCGGTACGGCTCCGCGGTCAAACTTGTCGAAATCGGCACCTGTTTCAAAAGAGGCTGTAAGCTCCAGGGCACGATCACCGCGGAAGTTGAAGAAGATAACCGAGTCGCCATCATCAATAGTACCAACCGGTTTGCCGTTATCAGCGATAACGAATTCCTTCAGATCCTGGTCAATTATGCCGGGTAAATCTTTACGCCAGGTTTCAATTGCTTCATGTGCGCTTGCGAACTGGCGGCCTTCTCCCCGGACATGAACCTTCCAGCCACGTTCAACCATGGACCAATCGGCATTGTAGCGGTCCATGGTTATAAACATGCGACCGCCTCCCGAAGCAATACGGAAATCGACGCCGTCCGCATTGAGACCGGCAAGATATTCCTCGAAGGGATCGATGTATTCAAGCGCGCTCGTTTCGCCGACATCACGGCCGTCAAGCAGGGTGTGGATTCGTGCGGTTTGAACACCCTCATCCTTTGCCTTTTCGAGCATTGCCTTGAGATGATCAATGTGTGAATGGACATTTCCGTCCGAGAAAAGACCGATGAAGTGCATTTTTCCACCGGTATTTTTTACATTGGCCACGAGCTTTTTCCATGTCTGGCCTTCAAACATGGCTCCTGTTTCGATCGAAGTGGATACGAGCTTTGCACCCTGTGCGAATACCCGGCCGCAGCCTATCGCGTTGTGTCCAACTTCACTGTTTCCCATGTCGTCGTCGGAGGGAAGCCCTACTGCGGTACCGTGGGCCTTGAGGCGGGTGACCGGACAGGTCTCCTGAAATTTCGCGAGCGCTTCCATGTGCGCTTCGGCAACAGCGTCACCTTCGGTATACTGACCGTACCCGACGCCATCCATTATAACAAGCACGACCGGGCCCTTGCGGCCCTGCCATGAATCATTCTTATTGAGTGCATTAACCATTATAGTCTCCTGTGATGTAAGCATTCTACGAGGCTTACTGTAGCTTTTTTGGCCTGTTTGGGCAAGGTTTTGGTACTGCTACCAAAATTGTTGGTAAAAACGCTATCCTTTTACTTGTTCTCCGGAAACCCCTCTGTGCACTTTCCAGCTATAAAAGAGCATGCCCAGTACTACCGGAATAACCGCAATGGCGATCACGTTTCCCTGGAAAAGGTAGAAAAACCAGAAACGGAGCTGATTTCCGCCGTCGGTAAAGGCCGTTATTTCCTGTCCTGCCAGGCCGAGTTCCATGCCGGCTGCTTTTGCCTGGCTGGTGAAAAGTGGGGCAAGTTTGGAGGCGAAGACCATGAAGCTCGCAACAATCGGTATACCGGCCAGCACCGAACGAATGACATTGCCCCCCATGATGAGGGTGATCACTGACATGACAGACAGAAGATTCGGGAGGTCGCCGAGCGGTATGGTGCGGTTACCCGGTATAATGAAGGCGATAACGAGTGATATCGGAATCATGACGAGGCCGGTGGCAATTACCGAGTAGTTTGTCATAATGACACCAGAATCCATGGCAATGGAAAGACCGGTATACGAGGTAAAACGGCCTTCTATGAGCTTTTTGAAAGCCTGAGCTACCGCTCCCATCCCTTCGGCTATGAGTGCGCCGCAGCGGGGGAGCAAGAACATGACGGCTGCGATGTTGACCGAGGTTTCGAGTGTTTTCTTGATATCGTAACCGGCGGCAATTGAAAGAAGAATACCAACAATGATACCGATGATCATTGGCTCCTGCAGAATGTCTACAATTCTTGTTTTACCGTTTGATTTTGCCCGGGATTTACTCGGGTTCCAGGAAAGGGAGCGGATGCCCGGGATCATATCGATGATACGGTTTATTGTAACGGCAAAAGGAAGGAATCCCGAGACTGAAATTGGACTTATGGCTATTCCTTCAAGTCCGGTTTCACGCTGTACATAGGGG
The DNA here is from genome assembly GCA_964487805.1 of uncultured Syntrophaceae bacterium. Taxonomy (GTDB): domain Bacteria; phylum Desulfobacterota; class Syntrophia; order Syntrophales; family UBA2210; genus UBA6078. The sequence continues at coordinate 1,041 of CAZAST010000211.1, read as the reverse complement.
GCGGACCATTCTGCCGTCTTGATTGTATAGATGGCGATGAGGAGACTGGCCGAAAGAGCAAGGAGCCAGTGGGCACCAATACTCTGCAGGAGCGCGCCGACGAGGGCAAAATGCCAGTAATTCCACAGGTCGATATAGAGTGTCTTCGTGGTTCGGGTGAAAAGCATGACCATGTTGATGATCATGACGAAGATGATGACGAGCGGGGCGAGTGTTGTGGACCAGGTAATGGCGGCGAGTGGCGGCCAGCCCACGTCAACAACCGGGTAGTCGATACCCCGGATACGGATTATTTCCCGTATTGCAGGACTTATCTGGGTGACAAAGAAGGAAAACACGATAAAGACGCCGGCAAAACCGGCGCCTATCCGTACAGTTGAGAGAAGTGCGTCAGCAGGACGCATCCGTGCTACAAGCGCCAGTATCAGCATGAAAGCAGGAAGAATTACATAGGCTTTGAAGCTGAAAAAGAACTTGAGTGCGTCGGCAATAGTAGTAAGTATAGTATCCATACCTGTAAAGATACTATATTTTTATCACTGCTACCAAATTTGTTGGAAGATTTCGGGATGCTTCTGTAATATTCAGCTGTTTTTCACCCGTCTGGCGAGTTCCCGGCCACGTTCCCTGAGTTCTTCAAGATCCCCGGCAGCAGGAACACCCTGCCATTCCATGGATTCAATGCTTTCCCAGGAGAGACCGGCAATACGCTCGTCATATTCCTTTTTCGCGCCGCCGACCCAGCCCCAACTGCCAATTCTGAGGGCTTTCTTGCCGATAAAGTGTTTTCTTGCAAAGAGGTCCAGGATGTGCGCCATTGGCGGAAACATCTTGTACTCGTAGGTTGGCATGGCAAGGACGAGGCCTGCTGCCTTGTACGCGTCGGCGAGAACGAAGCTCGCGTCGGTTTCGGGCACCTGGTGGATGGTGCAGGGGACGTTCTCGGCTTCAATGCCTTCGATTACGGCATCAAGACCTGCACGGGTATAGCCGTACATGGAGCCCCAGATAATGCATATTTCTTTTTCGCAGGGAGCTCCG
>CAZAST010000210.1:0-4194 GCA_964487805.1 uncultured Syntrophaceae bacterium | reverse complement strand
GCCGAGGTCGCGCTCCTGACCCTCGGGTCCATGGGGGACACGGCGGAGGTTGCCGTCGATGAGCTGCGCGATAAAGGTGTGAAGGCGGGCCTGCTTAAGATGAAGCTGTGGCGGCCATTCCCCGCGGAGGAACTGATCAAGGCGGTGAAGGGGCTTACATCACTGGCCGTTATCGACCGGTCGGCTCCGTTCGGTGGGGCCTGCGGTCCCGTCTGCGCCGAGGTCAAGGCTGTTCTCTATGATCAGAAGGAACGCCCCTCGATCACGAATCATATTATCGGTCTCGGCGGCCGCGACATTGTGGTCGGCGATTTCGTGAAGATCGTCGAGCAGGCGATAAGCGCCCGGAAGAAGAAACCCAGAGAAGCGTATGAAATATACGGAGTGAGGGGATCATGAATACAGTAGAGAACTTTGATTTATATGCTCCACGGCTGGTCGACAAGGAAGAGTACTTCGCCGCCGGTCACCGAGCCTGTTCGGGATGCGGGGAAGCCCTTGCCATCCGTCTGATGTGTAAGGCCCTGGGCGAGGACACGGTGATCGTGAACGCGACGGGGTGCATGGAGGTGGTGTCGGTCATGTATCCCACCACGGCGTGGAACCTTCCCTGGATTCACGTGGCGTTTCCCAATGCCGCGTCGGTCGGCGCTGGAGTGGAGGCCGCTCTCAAGGTCCTGCGGCGCAAGGGCAAGATCGCGGACCGGCGGATCAAGGTCGTTGCCATCGGCGGTGACGGCGGGACCTTCGATATCGGTTTTCAGGCCCTTTCCGGTGCCATGGAGAGGGGGCACGATCTCCTCTACGTCTGCTTCGATAACGAGGCGTACATGAATACCGGCATCCAGCGCTCCGGGGCGACGCCTTTCGGCGCCTCGACGACCACCAACCCGGCCGGCGCCGCCAGCCAGGGAAAGAACGAATGGAAGAAGAATATCGCGGAGATCATCGCGTCCCACAATGTTCCCTACGTCGCCACGGCCTGTCACAGCTATCCCATCGACTTTATGAACAAGGTGAAAAAGGCGCGCGCGGTCGAAGGGCCGAGCTACATCCACTGTCTGTCGGTATGCCCGACGGGGTGGCGGGTTCCCACTGAGGACTGCATCAAGGCGGGGCGTCTTGCCGTCGAGACGGGTGTCTTTCCCCTGTACGAGATAGAAACCGGGAGGTACACCATGTCTCTCGCTCCGGAGAAACTGCGCCCCGTAAAAGACTACCTGAAAATCCAGGGACGGTTCCGCCATCTGACCCCGGATTACATAGAGAGGATACAGAAGAGAGTTAACCTGGAGTATAACAAGTTGCTCGACAAGGTTGAGAATCTGCATTCCTGGTCCGATCTGGAAGGGTAAACGGGACAGGATACGACACGGGGGACGAATCCCCGGTGTCTCTGATGCATACACTACACGGAATAAGGTGCTTGAGAATGGATACAGTCGCATTTAGCAGTTGGAACGGCAAGGTCGTGGATAACCGGAATGGGAAAACGGCCGGGAACGTCGCAGTCGATCTGCCCGCGCCCGTTGGAAAGGTCGCGGCCATGATGGGGTGGAACGGCCTGGTCGTCAAGGATTCCAAGGCCGACATACCATCCCTGACCTTCAACTATCTGAAAGAGGCGCGCAAGATCTCCTGCGGAGAGTGTTCCGTCTGCATGATCGGGATCGACCGGCTCCTCGATATCATGGATCGAATGAACCGCGGGCAGGGAATGAAGGCGGACCTCTCGGAGATGCAGGCGATCGTCAAACAGGTGGCCGCGAACAGCAAGTGCAGTTTCGGCCAGTCGGCGCTCTTCCCGGTCTTGGACGCGGTGAAATATTACAAGGCCGATTTTCTCGCTCTCATCAGCGGCGCAAAGAAGCTCGCGTGCGGGGCCTGCGGCGTCGAAGTGACGGCGCCCTGCATGGATGCCTGCCCCGCCGGTCTTGATATCCCCGGTTACATCGAACTGATCAGGAACAACCGGTTCGACCAATCGCTCAATCTGATCCGCCGGGACTGTGTCCTCCCCGGCGTCATCGGCCGCACCTGCACCCACCCCTGCGAGGACGCCTGCGTCCGCAAGGACATGGATGAATCCCTCGCCATCAGGCTGCTCAAACGGGCCGCCGCCGATGTCGATCTCGCCCAGGGAGGCGCGCCCTTCGGCACTCCCCTGCGGGAGAAAAATGAAAAAGTGGCAATCATCGGCGCGGGACCGGCGGGGCTTGCCGCCGCGTGCCAGCTCCGTCTGAAAGGATACGGCGTCACCATCTTTGAATCGCTCCCGCATGCCGGCGGTATGGCGGCCGTGGGAATTCCCGACTACCGCCTCCCCGCGAACATCCTCAGCCACGAGATCGATCTCATCAAACGCATGGGCGTGGAGATCAAGCTGAATACGAAGATCGAAAAACTCAACGCGAAGGCCCTCAAAAAGGACGGCTACAGCGCCGTCTTTGTCGCGGTCGGTGCCCATGAGGGGAACAGGATCGGGGTCGAAGGGGAGGACGCGGGATACGAAGGCTTCGTGGACGGAGTCAAATTCCTCCGGGATATGAACCTCGGAGTGAAGATCGAACCCGCCGACAAGGTCATGATCGTCGGAGGCGGAAACGTCGCTCTGGACTGCGCCCGTAGCTGTGCGCGCCTCGGATTCAGGAAGGTCGAGATCATCTACCGCCGTTCACGGGCCGAGATGCCCGCGAGCGACGAAGAGATAGAAGGGGCCAAAGAGGAAGGGATCTCCATCCGGTTCCTGGCCGTTCCCGTCAAGATCATCGCGAAGGACGGAAAGGTGGTCGGGGCGGAGTGCATCAAGATGAAATTGGGGAAACCCGATGAAAGCGGCAGAAGACGGCCCGTGCCGGTGAAGGGCTCCGAGTTCACCGTCAAGACGGACATGATCATCGCCGCCATCGGCCAGCGCCCCGAACTTCCCGCTCTGGACAAAAAGGTCGGGACAACCTCCTGGGGAACGGTTCAGGTCGATCCGAAAACCCTGGCCACCGATATGGAAGGGGTTTTTGCCGGCGGAGACTGCGTCACGGGACCGGCAACCCTCATCGAGGCCCTGGACATGGGAAACCGCGCCGCGGAAGGAATCGATGCCTATCTGGGCGGGAGCGCTCCGGCTCAGCCGGTATCCTTCAAGGGCGTTGACCTGTGCAAGCAGAGGGGACGCGGTCTTGTGATTCAAAGCCCCGCGGCCGACGTTGCTTTCCTCGATCCGCAGAAGCGGGTGGAGAATTTCGAAGAAGTGGAAGGTGGATTCAACGCCGCCGAGGCCATGCGGGAAGCGCAACGCTGCCTGAGATGTTACCGGGTGGTGGTCTGGGAACAGGCGTGATACTTGAGAGCGGATAAGGTGACAAGAATGCTTACTATCGTAATAAACGGGAAAAAGGTCAAGGCGCAGGAAGGTTCAACCGTACTGGAGAATATCCGGGCATTGAAGATAGATATCCCCACCCTGTGCTATCACAAGGAGCTTTCCCCCTTCGGGGCCTGCCGCCTGTGCAGCGTAGAAGTGAAAGCCAACGGGAAATGGCAGATTGCCACGTCGTGTAACACGCCGGTTGCCGAGGGCATGGAAATCAGGACCGACTCGGACGCCGCGAAAGAGAGCCGCAGGGCCGCCGCCGAGCTCCTCTATTATAAATACCCCGAAACCGGGGCCGTCCGGGATGTCGCCCGGAAACTGGGGGTGGAGGTTGACGGCACAGAGGCGGAAGGTCACGACTGCATTCTCTGCGGGCTGTGCGTCAGGACATGCCGCGAGGTCGTGGGCGTCAGCGCGCTGACCTTTCAGGACAGAGGCCGGGGCCGGGATGTGAACGAACCCGAGATCGTCTTCGATCCAAACGCCTGCATCGGGTGCGGTTCCTGCGCCTATGTCTGCCCTACCGGCTACGTGAAGATGGAGACCGACGGCGACCGGAGGATCATATGGGGCAAGGTATTCAAAATGGTGCCCTGTCCGGTGTGCGGGCGGTACTTCGCTCCGGAAGACCAGCTCAAATATATCAGCAGAACCACCGGCGTGCCTCTTGGCAAACTGACCACCTGCGTCGATTGCCGGTAGGAAATTTTATATTGTAAAAGCAAATAGGTTCTGATAAAAGCGCTTCTCGCTTTTTGAGATGTCCCATATATTCCCCAGTAGCTCAGTCGGTAGAGCAGATGGCTGTTAACCATCGGGTCCGT
>CAZAST010000209.1:0-4198 GCA_964487805.1 uncultured Syntrophaceae bacterium | reverse complement strand
CCTTCAAACAGGGCGTCGTTGTTGGCCATCCCCGCCGTGTGCGACAGGGCGGCCCGCGTCCCCTCTTCCGTCCGGCCCACCTTGTGAACAAGAATCGGCTTCCCAGCGCTTCGGGCCACGTTCAGAAACTTCCGGCCGTGCCGGACATTTTCAAGATAGAGGCCGATCACCTCGGTGCCGTCATCTCCGGCCAGATATTCGATCAGGTCCGACTCGTCCACGTCGGACTTGTTTCCGATGCTGACTACCTTGTTGGCCTTCACCACATCCTTCATGAGGGATTCGAGGACAACGGCCACCACCCCGCCGCTCTGGATAATATAGGATACGGTCCCCGGCTCCGACATGAACGCCTCGAATCCGTCTTCGGGAACACCGTAAAAACAGCAGAACTGGTTGCGGGTATTCAGCACTCCCAGACAGTTGGGACCCATGATTCTGATCCCATACACACGGGCGGTTTGGCTGATCTCACGTTGCATCGCCCTTCCCCGCTCTCCCTCCTCGTCGAACCCCGCGCTCTCTATGATGATATGCCGGACGCCCTTTTCACCGCACTGTTTCACAAAAGAAGGGACCACCACGGCGGGGGTTATGATAACAGCAAGATCGATCTCATCCGGGATGTCCGTCACGGAAACAAACCCCTCGCATCCGTGGACGGATTCCCCCTTTCTGTTGACGGCATACACCGGTCCCGCAAAGGAGGAATACTCGCGAAGGGTCCGGCAGATTGTCGCCCCGAGATTGAAGGGACCATTGGAAGCCCCGATTACCACCACCGATTCGGGATCGAAAAAGGTATCCAGGCCGATTTCTCTTCCCTCTGTTCCCTTATTTTCCATAGTGTGTGATACCGGGCCCGGGGTGTCCATGTCTCAGAGTTCGATGACCATGGCGACTTCATCGCAGTAATCCGGATATTTTGGGCACTTGAAGCAATCGGACCAGACTTTTTCGGGGAGATTGGACTTGTCGGTGACCACAAAGCCGAGGCTCGCGAAAAATTCGGTCTGGTAGGTAAGAGCGAATATCCTGAGGAGGTCCAGGGTGATCGCCTCGGAAACGCAGGCCTCAACGAGTTTTCTGCCGATTCCCGCCCGACGGCCCTCTTCCCTCACGAAGAGTGACCGGATCTCGGCCAGGTTCTCCCAGAAGATATGCATGGCGCAGAACCCGACAAGGGAGCCCTCATCGTCGAGATACACGAAGAAGTCGCGGAGGCTGGCGTACAGATCCATGAGAGACCGCGACAGCATCTCCCCCTTGCTTGCGGACTGGTTGATCATCTGATGGATCATCCGTACATCGCTTACCTTCGCCTTTCTCAGCATCGTCTACCACCCTCTTTCGCCGTGTCTGCGTCCGTGTACCGGCCCGACATATGCAGCATCTCCGACGCGTGTTGTCTGGTCTTTTCCGTTATCTCGACTCCGCTCAGCATCCGGGCGATTTCGTCGAGCCGTTCCTCCTCAGACAGGAGATCCACCCCGGCGTTGGTTCGTTCCCCCTGCACCTTTTTTGAGACACGGAAGTGGGCATCGCCGAAACAGGCGATCTGAGGCAGATGGGTGATGCAGATCACCTGATGATGCCGGGATACGTCTCGCAGCTTTTTTCCCACCACCTCAGCCACGGCGCCGCCGATCCCGCTGTCCACTTCATCGAAGACAACGGTTCCCACCTCGCCGGATCCCGCCAGGGCATTCTTCATGGCCAGGACGATGCGGGACAGTTCACCTCCGGAGGCGATGCGGTTGAGCGGCATGAGATCCTCCCCCACGTTGGTGGACAGGTAAAACTCCACGTCGTCCATTCCCTTCGGGTTCAGGGAAGAGATATCTCCTCTTCCGGGAGGGGCCGCGAACCGGGCCTCAAAGACCGTATCGGCCATCCGCATCGAGTGTATCTCCTCTTCGATCGTCCGCTTCAGGAGCCCGGCGGTTTCTCTTCTCCGCGCGGACAGCCCTTCCGCCTTTTCCAGAAGCCCCTCTTCCCTCCGGGCAATCTCCGCCGAGACGCGGGCGATCTCCTCCCCGAGACCGGCGATACCTTCCAGCTCCGCCGCGACCTCTCCCTTCTTTTTCAGGATATCCTCTATGGCGGTGCCGTACTTGCGCTTGAGCCGTCCCAGAAAGGCCAGGCGATCGTCGATCGCCTCCAGCCTCGCCGGGTCAAAGGTGATCTCCTTCGCGTAATCCCTCAGGGAGAACGCGATTTCCTCAAGATTGAAAAAGGCCGACTCGATCTCCTCCTCGGAAACCTTGAGGCCAGGATCTATCCTCCTGATCTCCTTGATATCGTCGATGATGCTTCTCAGCCGTTCAAGAACCGACCCTTCCGCGGCATAAAGGGCGTCGTGGGTCCTCCCCGCGTATTCATCGAGCCTCTGGGCATTGGCCAGGATCCGTTTTTCATCCTGCAGTGCCAAGTCTTCCCCGACCCGCACATCGCTTTTTTCAATCTCGTCAAGCTGGAATCTCAGGAGTTCTTCCCTCTCGAGCTTTTCATTGTTCTTCGCTTCCAGATCTCTCAATTGTTTCTTCAATCCCTGCCACTCGGTATACAAAGAGAGAAATTCGTTCCTGAGCGGCGTGAGTCCGCCGAAGGCATCGAGGATGTCGATATGATTGTCGGCATCCAGAAGAACCTGATGCTCTCGCTGGCCGCAGATATTGACGAGGACCTCTCCCAGTGAAGCAAGCATCCCCAGCGTGGCGGGACTGCCGTTGATATAGACCCTGTTGCGCCCCTCCCGGGACACCACGCGTTTGAGAAGCAGTTCTTCGCCGGCCGCCATGCCGCCCTCTTCCAGCCGTGCCTGCACTTCTTTGTTTCTTCTGACGTCAAAGAGGGCTTCGACGACCGCCGAATCCGCCGAGGAGCGGATGAGATCGCTCGATGCCCGGTCCCCCAGAAGGAGACTCATGGCACCGATAATGATCGATTTGCCGGCACCCGTCTCTCCGGACAGCATATTCAAACCTCCGGCAAAGGAGACATGCATCTCATCGATGATGGCAAAATTCCGTATGTTCAGTTCCGTCAGCATCTTATCCGGGCAGTCCGCCCCATCCCAGCTTGGTCCGCAGAATCTCCAGGTAATCGCGATGGGGAGATTCGACAAGATGTACGTGATCCTTCGATCTCCGGATCCCTACCCGGTCTCCCGATTTGAGAATGAAGAGGTCCTGACCGTCGAGCGTCACCGATGCCTCCCCCTCCTTCGCCCAGACAACCACCTCCACGGCGGACGCGGGGGGGAGCACAAGAGGCCTGTTTGTCAGGGTATGCGGACAGATGGGGTTGATGATGATGGAGTCGAGTTCCGGCATCACGATAGGCCCACCCGACGAAAGAGAGTAGGCGGTGGAACCCGTCGGGGTGGAAATGATCAGGCCGTCAGCCTTGAAGGTGGTCAGATATTTCCCGTCGACGAAGGTCTCCAGATTGACCATCCGCGAGAGACTCCCCCGGTTGATGACCACATCGTTCAGCGCCGGATGCTCCGCGCCTTCCACGGACACGTTCAGCATCATCCGCCGGGATGTGGCGCACTTGCCGGCGAGGACAAGTTCCATGGCGCCGAGCATTTCGTCCAGGTTGACGACCGTCATGAAACCGAGCCCCCCCATGTTGATTCCCAAGATGGGCACAGGGGAACCCACGGCCAGGCGCGCCGCCAGGAGAAGCGTCCCGTCGCCCCCGAACACCACCAGGATATCCACCGCGGACACCAGATCATTTCTGGAGACCCCGGGCATATTCACCGCGGTCGCTATCTCCTCCTCGAAGAGAACCTCCACCCCTCTCCCCGCGAGCCACTCGGCGAGCCGCACCGCGTACTCGGGGGCCTTCTCCTTGCTGCTGTTCGCGATAATACCTACCCGTTTCACCCTCATGGCAATCCCCGCATCCTATCCGGCCAGGCTCTTGAAATCCTTGCCGGTAGCTACCACAAAAACGGATGAGTGTCCATGGGAAAGACCGGGGCGCAGGCTCCTCATGGACTCCGTTATTTCGTCCGAGAGACCGACGCTGCTCAACCAAGAAATAATTGACACCGCCCGGAGAAACGGGTACGTTTTACGTCACATTCGTAAACGGCGCGCGGTGGTTGCGATCGTACCAATCGAAATCAAGGGGGTCGAATGGGATGGAAGAAAGAGTGATCAGGAAGGGACAGGAGGAACTGAAG
>CAZAST010000208.1:0-4210 GCA_964487805.1 uncultured Syntrophaceae bacterium | reverse complement strand
CTTCGAACCGTTCGTGCGGTACTGGGAGATCGACAAATCGGAGTATGATTACGTTCTGTACGGAGGGGTTCCCAACAGTGCCGTCTACGAGCCGAAGAATGAGACAATTGAGATAGGGGCTCTGTTCATGGTTCTGTTTTAATCACTCATGAGGTTGAGGGGAAAAGACCGCTTCGAGCCGGATCCAAAATAATGGCAGATCATTCCTGGCGTGATTCAGCGCCCCAGAAGGACATCTCCCGTATCCGTTATGAGCTTTCCCGGTAACTGGAAAATCCGCCGGAATATGTTCAAAACCCCTCTGCCAATCGACTGTACTGTTATAGGGGTCACAGTCGGGTCGTCGAAGGTTCCGTCCACCTTGACGTGAACCGTGATCAATTTTCCATTTTCGTCGGTAAGAATCCATCCAGCGACAGGGATTCTTGACGCGATAAGATCCAGCGTCCCCAAGGGATGAACACCGACGATGGCGTCGATCTCCTTTCGGCGGACATCGAGATTTCCCACAGCTGAAATCTCCATGGCGTCGCTTTTTATGAATAAATCCTCGGAGGAAAAGACGCCCTTTTCAAGAGACGTAGTGCACGTAATCGTCGTATACGGCATTCCGTCTTCCGCCATGTCCGGCAATTGGAGCTTTGCCAGTTGAAAAACATTCAAAAGGGAGAAGATCTTGGAGAGGACGGAATACTTTTTCAGGACGCCCTTTTCGGCCCTCGCCTGAAATTTTCCCGCCGCTGTATTCTTGAGCTCTTCGGCAGTGCCCCCTGTGGCTGATATCTCTCCCGTCAGGAACAGCGTGCCCGTAATCGTGCGGTCCAGGATACCTAGAAACCGCTGAATCGGTTCAAGCGACATCCCGTCCGCGGAGATATGTGCTTCATAGCGGTTCGGGCCGTCGGGATGGAGATGGGCTTTCCCCTTCGCGGTCCCTCTTCCCCCGAAGAAATCGGCCCCGAATGTTTCAACGTCAACGGTTTTAGGCGTATATCGCACTCCGGCGGAAAGATTCTTGAATTCAACTCCGCTGAACGTGCCCGCGTCCACCCGCAGGTTCGCCTTCATCTGCATGCCCGGGATATCGGTATCGTCTTTTTCGTCATACTCCAGCGCCAGGAGACGGGCGGCATCATCGAAATCAATATACGGCGAAATCAGTTCCGCCGTGATCTTCGGTTCATCAAAACCTCTCATATCGCCGGAAAGCTTGAAGATGGATTTTCTCAGCCCGAAAGACAGATCATACACGTGGAGCGTATTGTCCTGGAGTGCGATCTGCCCCCGGACCGTGCGCAGATTCACTTCTCCTCCCGGATTGGTAAATCCCAGGTCTGCCGTCCGGAGCAGATTTGAATTCACGTGGCATATGAATTCGGGCTTCCGAAAATCGTTCATCTGGACCGTGCCCCGGATCGTGCTTTCTCCGATTCGCGCCGTCAGAGGAGAAGTTTCCAATGCAAATCCCTTGAAGGTGACGTTCCCGGTTACGCCTGTTATAGGACGTGTGAATCCGGCCGACGGCGTGCATGATGCATCGGTCAGCGAGATCGTTCCTTCCCATTGCATGGATGCAGGGTCCCGCAGATCTCCTTTCCCTGAAAGATCGAGACGGCAGGTTCCCGCCGGATCGAACGTTCTGATAGCAGGCAGGAGCTCTGCGGCTTCGCGAAGATCGAAGGCTTCGGACTTGACGGCAAAAGATAGAGGCATCCCCTTGGAACGTACCGCGGCCGAACCGCTCACCCGCACCGCGGACAGATCATAGGCGAAGGAATGGACATCGATGTAATCTTCGCGCAGGATAATCTCGGCGATGAGGCGGTTTTCTCTCGCCCCGGGTTTTTCGATCACATCGGGGTAGGCGTAGGTTGCGTCCGTTAGATCCCACCTGGCGCTGACATGGTACTCCTCATTCGTTCCCTTCCCGGACAGGGTGAGTGTTGAGGGTCCGTTGAAATTAAGAGCGCAGAATTCTTCTGTCCCCAGAAGCCACAGGATTTCATCGCGGGCGGGTTGGATGATCATCTCAGCGGTGTACACAACAGGGTGGGGGAGGGCGAAATCGGAGATCTTCCCTTCCATGGTAAAGGGCGAGTGGCCGAAGGTGCCTGACATCTTTTCCAGCGAGAACTGCCTGTTCTTCCATTTCAATAGCCCGCCAACATCATGAAAGACAGGAACCGAGCTATCCACCACGAAAACGCCGTTGTCGACTTCCGCCCCTATGAACAAGACGCCGGCATTCCCCGGCTCATCCATATGGGCTATCTCGCTCACTCGCCCCTTGAGTTTTCCGTCGACGAGCCGGAAATTGCCGTCCGCAACATGAGCCTCGATAAAGCTCCCCACATCCGCGGGGATAATGTTCCACGGCACGTATGACCGGAACTTTTTCAAAGAAAAGGTTGACGTGACGGCACGTGCCTCCAGAAGAGGATCTCCCGTATCTATTCCCTTGAGGTCGCATCGACTGCTGGCTTCAAATCCGTCGATTTCCAGTTGTTTGATATCAAGGTTCAGATGTCCGTCATCTCGTGTCAGGGCGTAATCGACATGAACCGAACGGGGATTGAGGGCGTCGCGAAAAACCGTCGGAAAGGAAAGTCTTGCGTCTTGTATGGTAACGGTCCCTTTTGATGCAAAGCGTGGCAGGGAGCCGGAAAATGTAATTTCCGCATCGAGATGTCCTGCCAGTTGTTCCACGGGGGCGAACTTTTTAAGATAGGGATAATAATGGTTTATATTCGATCCGTGTATACTGATCGATGCATCGGCTGTGCCTTCCATCGAGTTTCCGGAAGAAGCGGGGTGGAATGTCCCATCTACCGAAATATCCGCCTGATTGTCATCTTCCACGAGATCTGCCGTGACAGTGAAACGGGCCTTGTTTTCTTCAGGGGATACATCGATCACGCACCGCAGATTATCCAGTACGGTTGCAATTCCTTCATCACTGGCGGCCTGATCCAGGAGGGTGACCGATCCCTTCTCAATGGTGAGATTTCGAATCAGTGTGGTCGCGTGACCCTTATTCCCTGTCATAAGATCGGCAATGTTCAGCATGCTGGCGCGATCCCGCAGTAACGACAAGCCGGGCTCCACAAGGACTATTTCGCTGAAGACGAGGTGTTTTTTCAGAAGGGGAAGGATGCGCACCCGGAAAAAAACCGATTTAACATGCAGGAAATCCGATGAGCGATCCTTCTCGGTAAGGACCACGTTGGTAAAATGAAGACCCAATCCTCTGCGAAAGGTGATAATGGCTTTCCCCGTGTCAAAATTGATGTCGCGGCCGAATTCCCTTTCCACACGTTCCGCAATGGAATCCTTGTAGTCCTCCAGCCGGGACAGCTTGTATGAAAGAAAAACCAAGGCGGACGCGCAGATCGCGATGACTATAAAGACTGATATGAACAGTATGACGAGGGTTTTCTTTTTAGCGGCCAACGGTAGAGCCCCTTAGGGTCGTGTGATGCCAACTTTCTTACAACAACCCTCTGCCACTGTCAATTTTAAGACCGCGTGGATATGGCAGCCCCGCAACGCGGCAGGGTGGAAAAATCAGGTCCGGCGGATATTCAAAAACAGGGTCAGTCTTACCCGCTTCTAAATAGCAGAAGGCGGAGGTTCCATTTTATGAAGTTTTTATGCATCCCCGGCTTTTTTCTATATATAGATCAAGGATAACGGTGTCTAGGTAGTGTCGATGTGGATGGTGCATCAGGTGCCTGATGCACCAGGAAGAAGGGGCGGGGTACCAGCGAGGTGCTTCTCTTCAGCTGTTTCGCCGTTGTCGCTGCGCCTCGGTTCTCACTGCCGGATCATTTTTCTGTCTAGGGCCGAAGGTGCCGCGCCGTCTCTTTCCACCAGGGCGTCGATGGGCTCGCTGCCTTTGAAGCGCTTCACGTTGAGCATGAATATTTCCATTCTGTGCAGCACGTTGGGAGGCAGGAGGTTCCCGTCGATTTCTATCGAGATGGCAGGATACCTTCTTTCCCTGGCCCACGGCGTAAACAGCCCCTCGATCACACGGCCGATGAGGCAGGCGAAGGGCGAGATGTTCACAATCCCGGAATATCCGTCCATCATGGCCGTGGCCGCCACGCCGCTTGAGATGCTGATTTCGGAATAGAGTTCCCGGCCCACAAAATGCCCTTCCGCGTTTTTCATGATTTGTTTCATGTTGTGCGGCGCCCGCGGTAACAGA
>CAZAST010000207.1:0-4236 GCA_964487805.1 uncultured Syntrophaceae bacterium | reverse complement strand
TTCATGGCTCTGTGTCATGAACACATGATAGAAGACCGCTTAACAGAAGTCCCCCGCCCTGATGGCTTCATCAGGAAACCAACGTGCTGATTGACGGATATTAACCAATGGTAAATCGCCTTATTTCAATTATCTTTTTGTCCTTCATCGCTCTTTCCAGCATCGTCCTATTCATGGTCGCGCTGATCATATGGCTGGCTACTGTCCTGTTCGACAGGCGTCTTCGCATACTTCATTACTTTACCTCATTCTGGGCGTCCATCTACACGTGGATTATGCCCGCCTGGTCTATTTCGATCGAGGGAAAAGAACATATCAAGAAAAAGACCTATGTGGTCGTGTCCAACCACCAGTCTCTCCTTGACATCCTCGTGGCCTTCCGGATCTTTTTCCCTTTCAAGTGGGTATCAAAAGCGGAGATATTCAGGATCCCCTTTGTCGGGTGGAACATGACGTTAAATCGCTATGTCAAGCTGGTTCGAGGAGAGAAAAAGAGCATCCTGAAAATGATGAATGACTGTAAGCGAGCCCTTGCCGGGGGAAGTTCCGTTTTTATCTTTCCCGAGGGAACACGATCTAAAACAGGCGTCCTGAAAACTTTCAAACCGGGAGCCTTTCACCTGGCCCATGACAACAAGGTGCCGATTCTGCCCATCGCCATCAACGGGACGCAAAATGCCCTCCCCAAAGAGAGTCTCAATTTTCACGGCAGGCACCATATCAAGGTAAAAATCCTGGAAGAGATCCCCTACAGCGCTTTTGAGAAAATGACCCCTGAGGAAACAGGAGTCATGGTCAGGGAACGCATATCGGACACTCTGGAAGAGTTACGATAGCGTCCCACGTTATTCCGTACGGGGACTCTGGTTTTGATTCGGGGTTTTCTTCATTGACCCCACCATCGGGCACCATCTCCATATCGAAGCCTTCCGTGAACAATTCTCCGAATCCGCGAATATCGACGAAAAAACCAGGACCTTGTAGGAATCATATACGAAGGAAACACCCTGGCGGGCACAGCCCGGGATCTGCCCGTAAGCGAATTATGATGGAAAGCACCTTCAGCGTCTCGTACATCAAGGAACCGTCCGTCAGGGGGGTGGCTTCTATCACCCGATGGGGGATCTCCGTCCTCTTTACATTTGACACGAACCGACCTTTCATGCGATGGGGAAAAGCCGGGTCACGCATGAGGCGTAAGGCCGAGGAAGGAAGAGATGATCAGAGCGTTCGGAGGGAAAACACCGAAGATATCCCCTGAGGCCTTCATCAGCGAGGCTGCGTATGTCGTGGGCGACGTCGAAATCGGTGAGCATTCGTCCGTCTGGCCGGGGGCGGTCATACGGGGAGATTACGCCAAGGTGACAATCGGCAGCTACGTGCACCTGGAAGACAATTGCGTCGTTCACTGCGGGACTGATCTGACCATGGGCAATCACATCATTGTGGGACACGGCGCCGTCGTACACTGCGCCAGGATCGGGGACAACGTTCTGATCGGCAACAACACCACACTTCTCGATCGGGCACAGATCGGGGACGGATGCATCATCGGGGCGGGCTCTCTCGTCACGCCGGATACCATCATTCCGCCCCGATCCTTCGTCATCGGATCCCCCGCAGTCGTGCGGGGACAGGTGACGAACGAACAGATACGCGGATTCAGAGCGGACGTGGAAGGGTACTGGGCAACCGCCCTGAGGTACAAGGAAGAAGGGATGTAGGAGCAGCAAGCCTTTCAACCATGCGGGCCCACCGCCATTCTCCCCCGGAAGGATCGCATGGAACCAGGGGGGATGTCTCGATTTTTCAAGCGCTGCCCTCTTATTGCTTCGATGTGATTGTCAGTCGGTTTTCTTCGATGTGGGCGATCAGCACCATCAGATATTTGAACAGATACTGGAGGCGCGCGGTCATGTCGATAGCGCGAGAACCCGCTTTCAGTTTTCTGATGGTGGCGATACGCTCGTAGGCGTTGTTGATCAGCTTTTCCGTCGACCACCCCCGATACTTTTCAAACTCTTTCGCGTCTCCGTACGTACCCCGGTCGAGTGTTCTTTTTTGAATCGCGTTGAGGTTCGTCCCTTTTTCATTCGCCTTTCTGAACTGCTCATCCTCCAGCCCCGAAACGATGGCCGCGCTGTCGAGATTCTCCGCCAGCCCTTCGCGGAGAAAGGAAAGATTCTGAGACAATTCGAGAACTACACGATGAGTCGACGATTTCTGATCCCGATACTTCGCGGACTCCTTGTCATAGATAGTGTAGAAATCCTGAATGATGCTCATTGTCACACCCCTCCTGACCGTCCTTGATTAAAAACGATCCGGAAATCTGCCAATTCAGGGACAATCTTGTGGCAATCTGCCACCCCGGGTCAATCTGAGGACAGACCGGCGGCTTCTTAACGGAGCCTCTTCTGCCGGGCGGCTTTTCGCTCGTAGTGGGTCAGCGCCAGATTGATGGCGTTGGCGGCGCCGGCAAAGGAGAAATAGAGTGGATACCCAGCGGCGGTATATGTCTTGATCGACTCGAAGATGATATCCGCTTCTTCGGGAACAATACTGGTCAATATCACGACCGCCATGGGCTTCCCGATATCCTCGAACCTGAGCAGGAAGTGCCGCAGATCTCGGACCCGCGTGGATTGCGTGGGAACCAGAAAACACACCATGAAATCGAACTGCCCCCAGTGCGCCAGGACCTCCAGGGTGCGCTTGACATTCGACGGCTCCATGCTCTGTGAGTAATCGATAGGGTTGTTGAAAAAGTTTCCTTCCGCCTGAGTGAACTCGCGCAGTTCCCTGATGACCTGCTGAGGCAGTTGGGGCAGCGATACCCCCCGCCGTTCGAATTCATCGGCAATGATGACGCTCGAACCACCCCCTGCGCCGAAGAGAAGGGCCTGCCTGCCGTCGGGGACGGGCAACCGTACAAGCGTCACCAGAACATCAGCCAGTTCATCGAGGTTTTGGACCTGGATCACTCCCGTCCCATCACCGCGCGCGTTCCGGCGGCGGTTGTCCCACCCTTGAGCAGAACCACGGTCTTCTTTTCCGCCGCGTAGCTGAGCGCGCGGCGGAACCGGGGAGCGTCCCTGATCCCTTCGAGGTACATGGCAATGATCTGTGTCTTCGGGTCGTCGGCCAGGTATTCCAGAAAGTCGCTTTCGTTCAGGTCGCACGCGTTCCCGAAACTGATCACCTTGCTGAAGCGGATGCCTCGCAACGCTGCCTGACGGATCAGATAATTCGAGTTTCCGCCGCTCTGGCTGATGAATCCCACCGGTCCGCTCTCCCGGGGGAAGATCTCACTGAAGGACATGCGCGCCTCCGGGCAGTATATCCCCAGACAGTTCGGTCCGATGATACGCACGTTGTGCCTGCGGGCGGCGCGGAGCAGTTCCTCTTCGAGCTTCTTTCCCTCTTTCTCATCGATCTCGCTGAAACCGGCGGTGCAGAAATGGATGCATCGAGCCCCCTTCGCCGCCGCGTCTTCAACCAGCTGCGGCGCGCTCCGGGAAGGGACCAGTCCCACCACAAAGTCCAGCGTGTCAGGGATATCCTGAATACTCCGGTACACGGGGCAGCCTTCGACGGTACCCCCTTTGGGGTTGACGAGATAGAGCCTGCCCCGGGAGGGGAAATCGAAGGCGAGATAGCCTTCGAGAAAACCGCGGGTCCAGTGCTGGGGATTGGCGGTCGTGATACCCACGAGGGCGACGGAGCGGGGATGGAAGACGGCGTCGAGATTTTCATTACTGCGATTCATAGTCACACACTTTCTTTTCTATTCTGGATGCAGAGGCATTGCGCCTTCCTTCGACAGCCGGAAGGCACGAACCTCCTATCACGTTATACCATGTCTTACAATGGTGGGATGCTGAAAAACGGCAGGGGAAAAGCAGCGTCTGCATTCGACCAACAACAATCCGGCTACATAAATCCGGATCCGGGATCTGTTTAAACCTATAAACCCAAAACCTGAATCTCGAACTCTTGAGTCCGCTTAATCATGCGGTCCATCTGGGGATTGTCCGTCATAGATTCTGAAAATCAGAGATTCTCTATTCACTTCCGCTGTCCCGTGTTATGGGGAGTTCGAGCTTCTCTTCGTCCAGGGAGATGTGCCGCGCCCCGTGGCTGTGATTGATATACTGGAACGCCCACCGGAAGAGGACAATGAGTTTGTTCTCATAGTGGATGAGGAGAGCGAGGTGCACGAACAGCCAGAGAAGC
>CAZAST010000206.1:0-4299 GCA_964487805.1 uncultured Syntrophaceae bacterium | reverse complement strand
TGAGGGTATTGTTATACTTGTTATACCTGATTGACTCAACAAGGAGGATTCAATCCTGGTCAGGTTTGGCGGAAGTGTAATCTGTCGCAAAGAAGAGCACCCCGTAAAAGCGCCGCTTCCAATACTGGTAATACTGGATGGAAGCGTAATACTGGATAAAGACTTGCAGGTATGAAAAGCACCACTCTCAATACTGGTTACTCCGGAAGGAATTGTTATACTGCCAACTCGGGATTGATAAAAAGCATACGGACCAATTACTCTGATTGTTGACGGAAGGGACGCACTTGTTTTGCTGTAAGGTACATACACAACTTTTGTTTTTGCCTTGTTATACAGGATCCCATCCTGTACAGAGAATGATGCATTTGATGAAGAAACGCTGATCTGTAACGAGTTGCAGTTCTCAAATGTCCTGGAAGACATATCAATGGTCGTCAGGGTAGAGGGAAGCTGAAGTGCAGTCAGCTTAGTACAATTCATAAAAGCGAAAGTAGCAGAAATTGTAGTAACTCCCTCATCCAGGGTAACGGTCGTTAATGTAGTATTCTCAGAAGTATTTCCCACGGCAGGCACAACAGGACACTGAACCCTGATTGTTTTAAGCGCACTGGTATCGGGAGAATCAATTATGTCTCCGCACGAAGTAACGCTTGCCGGGATAGTGAGGGCGGTAATCTTCATACAGCCACGCAAAAAACAGCGCCCAATTGTCTTAAGTCTTCCATTCGGCAGAGTGATCGAAGAAATATACTGATTCCCGTCCATGGCATACGTGAGGATTTCTTCAACTGAGGAAGGAAGCGTAAAGGAAGTATTTTTCTTATATACAGGATACACAACCAGTTTCTTCATATCTTTGGTATAGATAACACCGTCAACAATAGTATATGCCTCATTTCCCCCGTCGAGTTTAATTTCTGTCAGTTTCGGACACCCCGAAAAACTGTGTCCTCTTGGAGTTCCTCCAGGTTGATTGAATAAGGTCTGTAATCCATCTGGCAGGGTAACCGAGACAAGATTTGAACAGCCATAAAAACCATTGTCATCCATTCTCGTAACTGTCTCGGGCAATATGATAGAGGTCAGGTTCGTACAATCCCGAAAGGACATTCTCGGCAAAGTAGTGATGCCGTAGCAAGCATCCATGTCAAGTTGTATCATTGAACCGCTGTTTGCGATCATTGCGTTCTTGATTGCCGTTATGGAGGCTGAAGACAACTCACCGGTTACTACGATCTTGTGTGGCCCCGCTCCTCCGAGATTGGCAACAATATCGGCCACGTTCGAAACCGTTGCGCTGATACCCGTTTTCCACCGTGCGGTATAGGTGGTATCCGCATCCGGACATACGCCATGGATTGAAGGAGTCCAGCCTGCAAAGGCATAACCTGTTTTACCCGGTATGGGCGTGCTTACCACATCTCCCGGAAGGCCGCTCCGGGTTGCCGATGCTCCGGCATCAGGCCCGGTGAAGGTACCGCCGTCAGCATTGAATACCAGGGCAATTCTTTTCACATCGAATACCGCGGATACATCTACCGCGCTGGCCGGCATGATAAAAGTCGCCGTGCCATTATTGGTACTGATAGTCGACGGAGTTATCGTGACTCCCGTCGCGCTCAGGGTTACTTCCCGGCACGTGTCAAGGGCCGCCGTTAGTGTAATGGTTGTTCCAGCTGCAGCTTCCATAACGTTCGCAGTAACGGTTTCCCCTGTATTCGCACCAGTCTTGCTGACCAGTACCGGATACACTATATCACTGAACGTCGCGGAAACAGTCACCGCTTCATCCGGCATGGTGAACGAAGCCGTCCCGTTGTTGGTATTGATAGTCGCCGGGGTTATCATGACTCCCGGTGCGCTTAATGATACTTCTCGTTCGCTACCAAGCTCGGCTGTCAGTGTTATGAGAGTGCCCCCGATTGCTTCTATAACATTGGGCGTTACCGTCTCGGAACCGGCCTCGCCGCTTGAGGTTATTGTGATCGGATATATTGAATAAAATCTGGCCGACACTTCCACCGACGCGGCAGGCATGGTATAGGTTGCGGTATCACCGTTTGCGGTAATTGTCGACAGAGAAAGGAATACTCCCGCCGCGCTTAACTCAACACGCCGGTTTGTGCCGAGCGTGGCTGTGAGTGTAATTGTCGTACCTTCCACGGCTTTCGCAACATTCGCTGTTACTGCCTCGGAACCAATCGCACCGGTCGGGACTATCGTAATCGGGAAAACAAGATCGCTGAATGTCGCCGACAAGGCCAACGCGGCTCCCGGCATCGTGAATGACGTCGTACCGTTATTGATAGTAATCGTATCAGGATCGATTATAATACCGCCGCCGCTTATCGTTACCTTTCGTTTTGCGCCAAGTGAAGCAGTCAGAGTAACAGTCGTACCCTCGGGGGCTTCTGCAACATTCGCAATCACTTTCTCGCCCACTTCCGCATCAACCGGAGTAATCGTAATTGCATAAAGCGTCGGCGGAATGTTGCTGAATGTCGCCGTTATCGCAACAGCGGCTGCGGGCATTCTGAAGGTTGCATTATCACCGTTCGCACTGATTGTGGATGGAGTCAATGATGTACCAGCGGCGCTCAGGGTCACACGGCGACCGGGACCAAGCGCAGCCGTCAACGTTACGGTATCTCCTTCCGCGGCTTTGGAAACATCAACGCTGACCGATTCACCCGGCAGCGTGTCCACAGAATTCATCGTTATCGGATAAACTGATTGAAACGTCGCGGTAACTACCACCACGCTGGCCGGCATGGCAAGACTTGCGGTACCCTTATCAACATTGATGGTCGACGGTGCGATAACAACCCTTTCGGCACTCAGGAGAACACGCCGGTTGGTTCCGAGAGAGGCCGCCAGGATAATGCTTGCACCTTCGGCAGCTTCAATCACATTTGCCGTTACCGACTCGCCTGACGCCGCGCCAACCGGATGTATCGTAATCGCATAGAGCGTCGGCGGGATGTCACTGAAGGTTGCGGTAATGGTTACGGCAACAGCAGGCATAGTAAAAGTTGCCGTGCCCTTGTTCGCGCTGATCGTTACCGGGTCTATTACGACGCCGTCGGTACTCAGGGCCACACGACGACCGGCGCCGAGGGATGCCGTCAGTGTAACGATTGCGCCTTCGGCCGCTTCAGTCATACTTGCTGTTACCGACTCACCCGTTTCAGCCCCGGTCGGTGTTACTGCTACCGCGTACAGTGTCGGCGGGATGTTGCTGAAGGTCGCCGTAACAATCACCACGGATGCGGGCATCTTGAATGTCGCCGTACCGTTGTCGGCACTGATGGTCGCCGGTGCTATTACCACACCATCGGCGCTCAATGCCACGCGACGGCCGACACCGAGAGAAGCCGTCAGAGTAACGGTTGCACCTTTGGCAGCGCGGGCTTTATCGACCAGAATCACTTCATTATCCCGGGCGTTTTCGGTAAATATGGTGACTTGATGCGTCTTCTCGTTACCGAGTTCTTCCTGAAAATCAAGATAATTGCTGCACGAAAACACCATGGGAACAAAAAGGGCCGAAAGAAAAACTGCCCGAAGGGCATTGGTCAGCTTAGTCATGTGAGCCTCCTGCAGAATTGTGGAAGAGCCAGGTTACACCGATATCTATTGTCATGGTTCTTTTAGTTGCGTTTTCAACAATAACAAACTCGCTTCCGGCAAGGAGGAACACTGAAAGCGGATTGAAGGCGTACATGACGCCCGCCGCGGGGCGAACCGAAAATGCGCCCAGGGACACACCCTCGGCGCCAAGCCAACCGCCGCCTGCACCCACCTGCGCACGAAGCGAGAGGCGCTGAACAAGCGGATAGTCCACAGACGCAAGGGCGTAAGCCAATACCTCGTTCTGATTAACGTTGTCGTATGAAGTGAAATTATACCGTGCCTGCGCGCCTATCCCGGCCACAAAGGATTTCCCTTCGAGTGGAAAAAGCCAACGCACTTCCGGCGCCGCCGATACCCCGACGGTATCTTCCCACACGGCAACCCCTCCGAGCGCGCCAACCTCGATATCAGCCGCGAAAAGCCCTGATACCCCGGCAAACAATACGAAAAGTAGAAGTACTGTTTTAATTTTCATCACGATTTTCCTTAAACTTTTTTGATAGATTGCATTGTATAACGAGATCAGGAAACAGGCAAGAATTATTCTAAAATCGCTAAAAGCAAGAAAAAGTCCTTCCCTTCAGAATTATGGTATATTGAAAAACCATACTGCTACCAAAATTGTTGAAACATAATAAAGACTGAGGCAGCGGGCCGGAACCG
>CAZAST010000205.1:0-4307 GCA_964487805.1 uncultured Syntrophaceae bacterium | reverse complement strand
CGGGGAGGTTGGTGTCAAGCAGATAGAGGGGAACGCGCCCGACCTGCAGCTTCCAGACCCTGGCCCTGATGTCACCGTCCGGCCCGGTAACGGTCACAAACACCTCGTTGCCCGCGTCATCGCGGGCCCCCTCCAGCGGGAGATTGTAGATGTTGGTCTCCCGGTACTCTTCCTGCTGCCACCCGTCCTGCGTAAGAAACTGATGAAAATACCCCTCGCGGTAGAAAAGTCCGACCCCGACCAGCGGCAGCGACATATCGGAAGAGGCCTTCAGATAGTCGCCTGCCAGAATGCCCAATCCTCCCGCGAAAAAGGGAATGCTTTCATGAATCCCGAACTCCATGGAAAAATAGGCGATTGTCTTATCACCCGGTTTGGCGTCACCGCCGCCGTTGGAATGGAGTCTTTCAAAGTTCTCCCGCACCCTGTTCAGGTGGGCCAGAAACCCCTCGTCTTCAGCGAGTTCTTCGTAGCGGTCCTGAGGAACGTTCGCCAGAAAGAGCACGGGATTCCGCCCTTTCTCTTTCCACAGATCAGGGTCGATGCGGCGGAACAGATCCAGGGCGTCTTTCTGCCAGCACCACCACAGATTCAGAGACAGGTCCTCAAGGAACGAGAGAGCGTCGGGAATATTGGGAAGAACTTGAAACGTCTGAAGATTCATCATGTTTTTGATTTCCTTACCGGTACTTTAATTATGTACACCAGTGCGAATAACTGCCCCGGCGGGTTCCTCTGGAGGGGAATCATATTCCCCCGTCTTCACACAATAACAACCGAATTTTCACAATTGCCGTAATGGGACGGCACATATTTATCCGCGTTCCAATCATTTTCCCATATGGTTTCGTCGATGAGATAGCGGAATTGATATTCCACGCCCTGGTCAAGATCGACGGTTACCGTAAATGATCCGTCTTTCAGGCGTTTCATGGGTGTGGCGTACACATCCCAATTGTTGAACTCACCAACGACATGAACTGTCTGCGCTTCATCTACCGCCTCTTGGGGAATGTTGAAAGTTACCTTGCATACGGGCCTGCCCTTTAAAAACCGTTTTTTCAGACTCATAGCAGCCTCCTTTCTGTTGACGCCGAGGGTGTTGAATTTTAGCTGAGCCCCCCCGAATAGTCAATTTCAATCTCTCCGGCCATCAATTGCCGATACACGCGAATCAGTTCGCTCGCCCCCCAGGCCTGGGCGTCGCAGCCCCGCTCCCTGTGGGGATAATCCCCGTCCAGGATCTCCGGCACATGCCCCACGCATCCCCGGTTGATGTGGACAACGCTGCTTGCGAGCCACGACAGGGCGGTATCTATCCCGGCGCTTCCGTACACTCGCGCCCAGGCCTCGCAAAAGGTCGGGAAGAGCCAGGTCCAGGCGGTGCCGTTATGATAGGCCGGTTTCCGTTGCGTTTCTTCGTCCCCCTCATATGTCCCGCGGTAGGGGTGGTGGAAATCGTTCATGGCCCGCCCCTGATGCACAATGGGGAGGGGGCGGCGAAGAGGCCGGTCAGCCAGGCTGCGGATGGCGCCGGGAACGAGGAGTTCCTCACACGCCGTCACAATGCCGCGCCCTGTGGTCGCGTCGGTGACCGCTCCCAGGGTGACGGCGAAAAGCTGGTTCGGCCGGAGGGCGTCGTCCCGCTCCGCCCGGGATGCCGGTACCCCGGGACCTGCGTGGAGACAGTCCGACAGATATCCTTCTTTTTCAAGGGGGAAGAGCTGCATCATGGAAGATCGCACGCGCGACGCCTTCTCTCCCCAGGTGTTTCGCTTGCCGTCGGGATCGATGCGGGCCAGAACCGAAAGCACCGCGTACCAGAGGGCCTGGATTTCGATGGGGTATCCTTCGCGCGGCGTCCCCGCCGGGTGATTGGTGTCCATCCAGGTGAAATGGGAGGGACTGAAAATCAAACCTGATTGGTCATCCATACGGATGCCGTTGGGAGTGCCTTTTACATAGGCGTTCCCGATAGAAAGGAGCGCCTCCCGTATTGTCCGGTTGCCGCAGGGTGAGTCGAGCAGGGTTTCGCCCCCCTCCGTGCGCATAATATGGGCGCACGCCAGGACAAACCACAGCGGCGCGTCGGATGTATCCCGGTTGTCCGTATCACCGCCG
This sequence comes from uncultured Syntrophaceae bacterium, assembly GCA_964487805.1. Lineage (GTDB taxonomy): Bacteria > Desulfobacterota > Syntrophia > Syntrophales > UBA2210 > UBA6078. The sequence continues at coordinate 2,186 of CAZAST010000205.1, read as the reverse complement.
CTGATCATATTGGGGATGGTTCCGTCCCGCTCGTACTGACCGAACTGCCGCACAATGGCCCGGGCGTCGTCGGTTCTCCCAGCCGCCGCCAGTCCCCGGGCGAATATGAGGGCGTCGCGCCCCCAGTCGAGAAACCAGGGATACCCCGCGATCACCGTTTTCCCCTCTTCCCTGTTTACCACGTAGTGATCCAACGCCCGTTCCACGGCTTCGTCCAGTTTCCACGGGACATGTTCAGGGGAGCTTGACAGTGTTTCACTCGCGGTGATTGAGGTCGCCCCGTCTGTCTCCTCCGTCTCACCAATCCGTGCTGTCAGTTCAATCGTTTCACCCCCCTGCAGGTGTGCGAGAAAATATCCGGGGCTGAAGAGATCGGAATCGGGATCGAGCCCGCGCTCCGCCTCCATGGGGTGGTGTACCATGTAGTGCCACTCCGGTTCCCAGACGAAACTCCCCTCCGAGATGTCGACATGGAGCGTGTGTTCCCGACGCGGGGCGAAGACAAAGCCCCGTGGGTGTTTCTCCACGGCCCCCGGCCATTGATGTTCCGGCCCGGTGTACGCCTTGGTGTTTTCGTGGAAGTTCCGGTCTTCAATGTCGGGGCGGATGATAAGCCGGACTTCCCCCCCGTCAGCCAACATCCCTTCCTGCCCGTCTGCTCCCCGGCGATGGAAAAACATCCGTACCGTATTTACCCCCGGCATCATCCGGATCTCGATATCCAGAAGCACGTGCGCTCCCTGACCGGCGGGAACACGGTATCGCCAGAGGCCGTGGGAATCGAAGTCAAAAGAGAAGGAATCGAAGCAATCGTTCGAGATTTCCTGTGAGAACCCCTGGAATACGAGCCAGGCGCGGCACCGGGTGAACATGGTCCGGCGATCCGCGGGATAGGTCGGGTTGAGGTTCGCGGACAGGAGGGCGTCGTACTTACCGGGGAGATCGCTCCAGGAAACGGCGGCCCGAAGCGCGCTCCCCCTGCCGTTGGTTCCCAGAAGAAGCAAGGGTCCCTTCGCAAGATCCCGTCTTCCGAACATTCTCTGTACCAGGGCGTCTTCCGCCCGGGGAAGGAACAGGAGCGGCGCTTCGACGTGTTCGCACTGTCCGCGCCGGTAGACGGACAACCGCAGCGCACAGGAACGGTGCGCGGGTGGAACGGGCACGGGAGGAAAAAGGGCGAAGTACGATCCATCAGAACAGAGGACACTCTCTTCCTGAAAGATAGTTTTCTCTCTGTCCATGATTCGAGCCCGGAAGGGCATTCCGGCGCGGACCAGAAGAAAATGCCCCGGCGGTACCATCACCTCACGCCGTGCGTCAACCGGCCAGCGCCACGTGATCACACGCGATTCCCGGCTCATGGGATTGAGGGCGCGGCAGTACTCCACGGGATCTTCGGCAAGGCGCATCGCGGCCTGATCCGGATCAAAATCATGAAGATCCCGGACTCCTCCATGAAAACAGAACACATCGAGGGCCTTGGCGCGGAGACGCTGCCGTTCTATGCGCTCGAGGATCGTAACACCGGAAGGCGATGCATTCCGTATGAGGTCCATATCGTCCCTGTCCGGCGTCAGGCAGAGGACCTGCCCCGGTTCGAGACGGCAGGAATGTCCTTTGTCGGTCTCGGTGACGGCTATCTCCTTTTCCGACAGAAGGTCCATGAAAACGAAGCCGTCCATGGACGCCTTACGCGGGTCCCAGAAGGCCGTGGTTTCGTGCTCGCCGTCGAGGTTCACCACCACAAGGAGCCGCTTGCCCGAAGGAAGGTGGTGGCGCATGAGAACAATGTGGTTACCGTCACCCTGCTGAATCAGCCGCAGGTCCGTTTTGTCGTGAAACGCCGGATGAGCCTTCAGTATGGCGCTGAGCCGGTGGATATGCGCGACCTGGTTGGACGCAGCCCCCCAGTTGAGGGAAGGGGATTCGTGAACATTGATCTTTTCCGTGGCGAACCATTCGACCCCGTTGGCAAACCCGAAACCGCCGCTCTGAGAGCAGAGGGCGCACAGGGCGGTGCGCATCCTCGCGTACTTCTCGGAGCGAGCCGCCAGGCGCAGATTATCATGGGTCTCGGCAAAATGGATCATGACCCCCTCCCCCCGGGAAATCTCCATGGCCTCCGGGAGGTAGTGGGTGATCTGGGCTCGGTCATAGTTCTGGAACAATTCGGAATAGGCCCAGTT
>CAZAST010000204.1:0-4308 GCA_964487805.1 uncultured Syntrophaceae bacterium | reverse complement strand
TCGAACGAGTACAAAGATCCACAGCAGCGATTCTTCCATCGTATATCTCAAACTGATCTTGAAAAATCAGGAAGAGATCATCCGCAAGCTCGATTTACTCCTCCAGAAACAGCAATAACAAATGGTCTGCGCCCTTCTGTCGCCTTCTTCCGCGATCGGGAGGCGACACCGGTTCAAGGCCCCATACCCTTTTCATCAAGTAATTTCCCGAAATAGCTGGAATCCGGCACCGATTTGCATTATAAAGACAGGCACACAAGGAAGGAATCGGAGGAGGATTTCATGAGCACCTTTCAAGACCGCATCTTTCGCGCCGCGAAACTGGATGTCACCCTCTATGAAGAGGTCGAACATGATAAGGGGTCAATGGGGCAGGCCATAGCGGTGGTCGTCCTCTCCAGCCTGGCGGCAGGCATAGGAATCATCGGGAAAGGGGGCATCAGCGGGATCCTGATCGGGACGGCCGCAGCCCTTGTGAGTTGGTACATCTGGGCCTGGCTCACCTATTGGATCGGCACGCGGCTCCTGCCGGAACCGCAGACGCACGCCGATCTCGGCGAATTGCTGCGCACGATCGGTTTTTCCAGCGCCCCCGGATTGATTCGGATCGCGGGCATTATCCCCAAGCTGGGAGAATTAGTCTTTATTGTGGCTGCCATCTGGATGCTCGCGGCGATGGTGATCGCGGTCAGACAGGCGCTTGATTACACAAGCACTCTGCGGGCTGTCGGTGTGTGCGTAATCGGTTGGGCCATTCAGATAGTGATTGTCGGGCTCTTGTTCGCCCTCTTCGGCGGAGCCCCTCAACCCGCGTAGGGCGCAGGGGAAACACGCTATACCTGTCGAAACAAATACATTTTTTTGATACCGGCGCGACAACATACCGTATAAAGAGGAAAAATTAACGGCAATGGATCTGCAACTGACGGGGAGAGAGGCGCTTATCACGGGAGGATCACGGGGAATCGGATACGCATGCGCCGAAGCCCTCGCCGCTGAAGGCTGCGCGCTTCATCTGGCCGCTCGGGACGAGTCAGTCCTGCGGCAGGCCAGGGACACTATCGGATCCAAGTTCAGCGTTCCGGTCACCGTCCACGCCGTCGACCTGAGCCGCGGGGACGAGGCTCGATCCCTCGCCGCGTCCTGTCCGAATATCGATATCCTCATCAATAACGCCGGCTCCATTCCGAGGGGGGATCTCTGGCAGATCGAAGAGGATCGATGGCGGGAAGCCTGGAATCTGAAAGTGTTCGGTTACATCAATCTCTGCCGCGCGACCTATCAGCAGATGCGGGCACGTGGAAGGGGCGTCATTGTCAACATCATCGGCGCGGCGGGAGAACGGCCCCGGCTCGATTATATCACCGGGGGTATGGGGAACGCAGCCCTTATGGCCCTTTCCCGAGCCCTGGGCGGCCGGAGCATGAAAGATGGTATCCGCGTCGTCGGGGTCAACCCGGGACTGATCAAGACCGCACGCATGGAGAAGCAACTGCGGACGGCGGCTCTGAGAAAATATAACGACCCGGAACGGTGGACAGAATTGATCCCCACCAATCCTCCGCCGGGGGAACCCGACGATGTTGCTCAGCTTGTGGCCTTCCTTGTCTCGGATCGCGCCCGGCATATCAGCGGGACGGTGATCACCGTTGACGGCGGCGCGGCGTCAATCTGACGGAAAGCGCCACTTCATTCAAACGCGGGATTGGCATCCCTGCTCATTCCGGCGCCTTCTTTGCCCTCATTATCTCGATACCATTGATATCTATTGCCATTGATATGTTGACATTGGTGCGTCTTTATATAAAAATACCTACGAAATCATAAAATCTTGATCCGGGAGCGCACAATGGATTTCATTAAAATCAGATTCAGGGATGATCGGAGCGTGAACGACAGGGAGATGCAGGGCACCGTTGGCGAAGGGCTTCTACGCCTCTTCGATCCCGCCTATGTCCTGCACAAGCGTACCTGGACCCCTCCTGTCAACATCTATGAAACGGCTGATGAAATCACCGTCGTGGCGGAGTTGGCCGGTGTAAAGCATGATGATATCCATCTGGAAATCAGCCGCCGGATGATAAAAATCTCGGGACGGAGAACGGAACGATCCCGGGTGAAAAATTCCAACTATCGTCTCGCGGAAATTACTTACGGCTCCTTCGAACGTGTCCTCTCTCACGCCATACCTATCGATGCGGATGGAGTAACCGCCACGTATAATGAGGGAATGCTCGAAATCCGTATCCCCAAAATGCCGCCGGAACGGGCGACGCGTAAGATCACCATACAAAGCGAATAATCACAGTCTTTGATTCTGCATAACTTCTGTGGAGGATTTCATGGTTGAACAGGTTGCTGGAGAGTTGAAAGACATCAAAATACCGGATGTTATACCGGTACTGTCCCTTTTTAATCTCGTTGTGTATCCCCATATGACTTTTCCCCTGGAGGTTACCGGCGAGCGGGCTATCAAACTCGTCGATGGGGCCATGGCTGACGATCGTCTCATCGGCTTCGTCATGGGAAAAAAGGCGCTCACCGAAGACGAGCTGCCCGGCCCCGAAGATATCCACCAGGTGGGAACCATCGTGGTGATCCTCAAGATGGCGAAGACGGCGGAGAACAAGGCGCAAATGCTCGTGCAGGGAATTACCCGGTTTTCCATCACGGAGCTGGTGGAGGGGAAACCCTACCTCCAGGCGCGAGTCACGACGCTGGCCAATAAAGAGGCGAAGGGTATCAAGATCGAGGCGCTGATGGCGAATCTGGTGAATCTCTTCAACCGCGTCGTGAAACTGTCGCCTTTTCTCCCTCAGGAGGTTGGCGCGCTCGCCACCACAATCAGGGAACCGGGGGCGCTGGCCGACATGATCGCCACGCTCATCAATGCGGATTCCGAAGAAAAACAAAAAGTTCTCGAGACACTGGATGTCAAGAAACGTCTGGAACAGATAACACGGGTCGTGAGCCATCAACTTGAAATCCTCGAACTGGGGAACAAGATCCAAACTCAGGTCAAGGATGATCTTGACAAGGGCCAGCGGGAATATTTCCTCCGTCAGCAGCTCAAGGCAATCAAAGAGGAGTTGGGCGAAGGCGAAGAGGAATCGAAGGTTGAAATTGAGGAGTATCGCTCTAAAATCGAAGAGTTGGAACTCCCCGAGGAGGCAAAGAAGGAGGCGGAGCGCGAACTGGGCCGTCTTTCGAGAATGCACCCGTCCTCAGCGGAGTACACGGTCGCATCAACCTACCTGGACTGGATGATCAGTCTGCCCTGGAAGATGAGGACGGAGGATAATCTCGATATCCGAAAGGCGCGCAAGGTCCTGGATGAGGACCATTATGGCCTTGAAAAACCGAAAAAACGGATCATCGAATATCTTTCCGTCAGAAAACTGAAGCCCGATACCAAGGGCCCGATCCTCTGTTTCGCCGGCCCCCCGGGAACGGGGAAAACCTCGCTGGGGGCCTCGATCGCCCGCGCCCTGGGCAGAAAGTTCATCCGCATATCCCTGGGAGGCGTGCGTGACGAAGCTGAAATACGCGGTCACCGGCGCACCTACATCGGGGCGCTGCCGGGACGGATTATTCAGGGGCTCCGGCGGGCCGGATCGAACAATCCCGTCTTCATGCTGGACGAGATCGACAAACTGGGGATGGATTTTCGGGGCGACCCCTCATCAGCGCTCCTGGAGGTCCTTGATCCCGAACAGAATTTTTCATTCAGCGATCATTACCTAGATGTCCCCTTCGATCTTTCAAGCGTTATGTTCATCACCACGGCCAATATCCTGGATACGATCCCCCCTCCTCTGCGGGACCGGCTGGAGGTTATCGAGCTTCTCGGGTACACGCTGGATGAAAAAATCAGGATCGCGCAACGTTATCTGATTCCCCGCCAGATCGATGCCAACGGTTTGAAGCCGAAACAGATCAGGATCACGAAAGCGGCACTGAGAACCGTTATAGCGGGGTATACGCGCGAGGCGGGCGTGCGGAATCTCGAACGGGAAATCGCCAACATCTGCCGCGGCGTGGCGAGCGAAGTGGCGGCAGGCGATATCCAGTCGGCGTCGATCGGCCCGAAAGACCTGCACAAATACCTGGGACCTGTCCGCATCACTTCCGAGGAAAAGGCGCGGATCTCGAAACCGGGAGTCGCCATGGGTCTGGCGTGGACACCGACAGGAGGGGATCTCCTCTTCATAGAAGCGACCAGCATGCGGGGGAACAAGGGCTTGACCCTGACCGGCCAGCTCGGCGATGTCATGAAGGAATCGGCAACGGCGGCCCTGAGCTTCATCC
>CAZAST010000203.1:0-4420 GCA_964487805.1 uncultured Syntrophaceae bacterium | reverse complement strand
TCGAGCATATTGCTCTGGAAGAAGCGCTCATGCCCCGGCGCGCGCAGGCGCAGCATGATCTCTCCGAACGTTAAAAACCGCATGATGATATTCCTCCCGCTTATTTTTGCAGCAGATGCAGCGCGAAACCGCCGATCTGGTTTTTGTATTTTCCGAAATTAATGGAGGTTTTACTGCCAATGCAACTGTCACACTGGGCCAGCAGCGTGGTCGGATAAAAAAGCCAGTCCACCCCGCGGAACATGATGGAAGCCGTAAACGCGGTTACATCCTGTGTGATACCGCCGCCGACAGCGATAAGCCGGTTGTTCTTGCGAAACCCGGACTCAATGAGATGGCGGATAAACGGCTCCACACCCTGGTAACTTTTCTGCGGTTCAGAAGGTTCAATGACCACATAACGCGCGTCGGCGAGCACGGGGTCCAGCTGCCGCCCGTACAGTTTTAACACGTTGGCGTCTACGGTGATAACATCGCCCTCGCGTACATGGTCCTTAAGCGCGATGCTGAAATCCTCTTCAAAGCGCACCTTGTACGCGTGCTTGCTGGATTTTACGGTCATTGTGTTAGACACAGGTAAATCCTCCATCCACAACGATATTTTGTCCTGTCAAATAAGAATTTTCCCTGCTCGCCAGGAATAACACCACACGCGCGATCTCTTCGGGCTCGGCGAATCTGCCCAGCGGCACCTGTGCCGCCAGTCGTTCCTGTTCTTCCAGGGGCAGGGTCGTTTTGGTCAGTTCCGTATTGATGAAACCCGGAGATACCGCGTTTACCAGCACACCGTAGGGCGCCAGATCCGCAGCCACCGTTTTCGTCATGCCCGCCAGTCCCGTCTTGGTCGCGGTGTAGACCACGCGGCCCGGCTTGGTAATGACACTCCAGATTGAGGCGATATTGATAATGCGCCCATAGCGGGCTTCTTTCATCGTACGGCCCACTTCCCTGCACAGCAAGAGGGGCGCCCGCAGGTTGATGGAAAGAAGGGCGTCCAGGTCTTGTGTAGCGACCTGGTCGATTGGGTTCAGGCGGTTCGTTCCGGCATTGTTGACCAGCACCTGCGCAGGCCTTTCCCTTGCTAACATCTCCAGAAAGCGCTCCGTTCCCGTTTCGGATGAAAAATCGGCCTGCAACCAGTGTATATGGCGGATGCCTTTGGCCCCGTTTTCGTCATTCAGCGCCTTTATCCGGTCCGCATTCGTGCCGGTCAGCAACAGGGACGCGCCCGCCGCCTCAAAGGCGTTGGCGATTGCCGCGCCGATTCCCCTGGTCGCGCCCGTGACCAACACGGTCTGTTCCTTAAAACTGACGTTCATGCGTTTCCTTTTCTTTCGTATTTATCCTGCGTGCATGAGGATTCAGGCCACAAAATTTCATGGAGTGTCGGTTGTATCGGATGCTTCCGCCTCTTCATAACCCAACAACCGGATTTCCTCCGCCAACTCTTCCTGGACCATTTGCAGGAGGGTGCCGTACCGTTCGAGGTTTTTGCGCCATCCCTGGATTTGGGCGCGCGGGCGGCCTGTATCGGAATAAAGCGACACTTTCACCCTGAGAAATTTTTCCGCCAATTCACAGTCAAGATTCAGGAAATCAAAGATTTTTTTGAACGTTTCCTGCGGTTCCAGCACCAGGTCTTCATATCGGACAGGCAGTATTTCGTAACAGTCCGGCGGCGATTCCGCATACCAGGTGCGCACATGTTCCCTGAAAGCCTGCGCGACGGTCATGCCGTTCTTATAAACGGACCGCTTAAAATCGCGATCTATGGTGCTGGCGTAGAAATAATCCACCTCGTTTAAAAATTCTTCTTGCCGAACAACGGTTTTTCGCTTGGATTCCGTATATTCAATAAAAGATACCAGCACATCGCGCGGATCCCGTTGGAGCCGTATAATCTTGGCAGGCAAAGGGCGTCCCGGAAGTAATCGCTGCCATTCATCCTCAAAATATTTCGGGGAGGGGCTATGCGATTTTACGGTAAGCGTAGAATCCGGGAGCTCGCTAAACGGCGCATAGATGCTCTGGCACCAAAATCCGCTGGAACCCTGCAAAACTGACTGCAAAAAATTGCTTCCGGCGCGGGGATAGGATAGCACCACCGCCGGCAACAGGTACGGCAACTGTGCGGCCCGTTCGCGCGCGTGAAGCAGCTGCAACTTCCAGCGGACAGGCGGCAGCTGCGCGGTTTTAATAATAGCCGCATCATTTGTAAGCAAGAGTTCCAGTAACTTTGGATCGGCAAAAAGGCGTTCGTGCGTCCGTTTATCCCATACTATTTTTTCCAGCAGGTCCTGGCAGTCTTCCTGCCAAAGGGGGCCTCGTACAAGTTCGGCCAGCGCTTCAAGTCGCAATGCGGGTTGACGGACTAACCGCCGGCGGATTTCCTCTGATTTGACCGATTCCTGGATGAAACGTCCGGCTAATCCCTGATGCTCAAAAAGTATCGGATACAGCCGGCTGTCACGCAGGATAGTCTCCAGCAATTCGGAAAATGCGGGTTGCCAAAGGCTGTTTTTACTTGCGGCCCGTATGATTTCCTGCTGCAGTGTCTCGTCACGCACAATCTTCGCACGAAACGATTGATCTCCCAAGGCAGATTCCTGGAATCCCGGAACCCGCAAGATCTTTTCCCGTATGGACGCGCTTTCCGTTGCTGCCCGTTCAAACTCGGGCGTCTCGATCATTTTCTTTACATAAGCGCCGTTTTGGACCGCAGCCTGCTGAAGTTCCGGTGCATTCAGTAGGATATTACGAAATTCAACATGGTCCAGCGCTTTCTTCTGCAATTCCGCACTGTTCAACACGCCACAGGCGAACTTCGCATCTTGAAGGGCATTTTCAAACAGCCGCACCAATGCCGCTGTATTTTGCAGAAGATTCTGGGGAAGCGTTTCATAACCTCCCAGCATCTCAAGTACTTCTCTATAAGCCGAAGGTGTAAAGCCGTTTCGTTGAAGAACGGCCAGAAGCCTTTCCTTAAGAAACGCGGTTTCTTCTATGGCAGCACGTCCCCGATCGCTATGAATAATATCGTGCAGGAAACCACCATCAGATATGATGGTGCGCTTCATTTCTTCCGTGGCGGCCAGTTCGCGTAACAGATTTCCACGACGGCGGATCCATTGCACAATGTACGTCCGTAATCGGCGTTTGATGCCTAAGCCCATGGTTCATTCTCCAGCAGGGTTGCCCTGTTCATCCGCATCTTCCACGTGCAGGGTGTAGGTGTGCGTGAGTTCCGTGACGCCGTAACATACCCGGCCGCCGCTTTCAACAAAAAACTCCTTTACGATATTACGCCACAGGTAATGCTGGCCGTCGGCGATGGGCATCATAATGACATAATGACCGGGCGCGAAATCCAGGTCCGGGATGCACACGTCATAAAATACACGGCCATTATGAATATGTCCGAAACGGTCATCCGAGGAGGTGGCAATCGCCGCCAGCAAAAGACCGTCTTTCCGGTAAAAATTAAGCGTCGAGAACAAATGGGTTACCTGGGTTTTCAACCGGAAAGAGACCTGTACCCGCACTTCGCTGTGTATCTTGATGGCATTGGTAGGCTGCCCGTCCACGACAAGGTCACAGGATATGTCCTCAACATATTCATGTTTGGAATGGACGGGACCATACAGGGTGTTCACAGACTCATCGCCCCTGTTTTCACCGGGAGCCTTTTCAGGATTCACATGTTTTACCGGCATGACAGGGGGCGCTACTATTTTTGCTTTCCTGGATACTCGCTCTTTCTCTTCCGCTTCTATGTAACCGTTATAACTTTCAACGATATCCCGTGAAGCGCCAATGGCCATGATACGGCCTTTGTTCAGCCAGATGGCTTCCTTGCATAATTTTACAACAGAGCTTTGTGAGTGGGAAACGAATATTATGGTCGCGTTTTGCGTTTTTAGTTCTTCCATCCGGGCAAAACATTTATTTTGAAACGCCACATCACCTACCGCCAGAATTTCATCTATCAGGAGTATTTCCGGCCTCAGATGGACCGCCACCGCGAACCCAAGCCGGGCCTTCATGCCGCTGCTGTAGGTTTCAAAAGGGCTGTTGATGAATTCTTCGAGTTCCGCAAAATCCACCACCTCATCCGCGATGGCCCGGGTCTGTTTCCGATTGAAACCGTACAAGGCGGCGCTGTTATAGATATTGTCCACGCCGGAAACAGCGGGGTTAAATCCCGCGCCGAGATTGATCAGCGCCTGAACACGCCCATCCATAACGATGCGTCCTGCATCGAGTTTGATAAGGCCGTTCAGCATTTTAAGCAGGGTGCTTTTCCCGGAACCATTGCGGCCGATGAGGGCAAGGGTGTCGCCCCGCTCCAGACTGAAGGATACATCGTTTACGGCGAAGAATTCGTCCTTGCGCAGTTCCATGGACGGTTTACGTCCAAGCA
>CAZAST010000202.1:0-4466 GCA_964487805.1 uncultured Syntrophaceae bacterium | reverse complement strand
TGGAGGATGGCCCGTTCAAGCCGGTCTGTGCGGCCGTGGAAAAGAGCAACCCGAAGAGCTGCTGGGTGGAGATGACCATCCTCGAGGGGCGGAACAGGATCATCCGGCGATTCTTCGATTCCACCCATCGCCCCGTGGTGAGACTGATACGAACGGCAATCGCCGATCTCAGCCTGGGCGATCTGAAGACCGGAGAATACCGATATATGGAGAAAAAAGAGGTGGAAACCCTGATGGATTTTTCGGGTACGGCCCATGTACAAAGGCCGACCTGAAAAAATAACGAAAATTATCTTGACTTTAATGCCAAAATACATAATATCAAATCCAAATTGTCGTTCATACCGCATGCAAAGGGTTGCAAGTCCATTTTGAAGATATGAGGGGGTCGCATGAATAAATCAGAATTGATAGATGCCTTGAGCAAAAAAGAGGATTTAACGGAAAAACAGGCTGCGGATATCGTGGGGCTGATGTTCAAGAGTTTCAGCAATCAGCTAAAGAACGGGGGCAGGATAGAGATCAGAGGATTCGGGAGCTTTGTGGTGCGTGATTACGATGCGTACACCGGGAGAAATCCCAAGACAGGCGGAACGATACAGGTGGCCCCCAAAAAACTTCCCTTCTTCAAGGTGGGCAAGGAACTCAAGGAACGGGTCAATGCGGGGAGATAGATAAGCCCGGTATTTCGTATCTTTTACAATCGGATCCGGGAAACCGGCCGACACGTGTTGTTTCAGCCAAGAGGGGAGTCCATCTCCCCTCTTTTTGATTTTTGAGGCCGGGATCTTGTTGTGCCGGAGTGCGGTGGGCCCGTATTCCCCTTATCTTCGTTCTTCAGCTCCAACCGTTTTGTGCCGACACAGGTGTATCGTATGCCCTCAGAAACCTTTTATATTCATACCTTCGGCTGTCAGATGAATGTCCATGATTCAGAACAGATGGCCACGCTACTTGAGGAAGCGGGATATGCCAGGACCTGCGATCCCGGCAGGGCGGACATAATTATCGTGAACACTTGCAGCGTGAGAGAGAAGGCCGCCCAGAAGGCATACAGCGAACTGGGGAGGTTAAAAAAGTATAAACGACACAATCCTGGGGTCATCATGGGGGTGGCGGGGTGCCTCGCCCAGGAGAAAGGAGCCGCATTTTTTCGAAGGGCCCCGTACCTCGATTTTGTCCTGGGCACGCACAATATCCATCGGATCGCCGGAGTTATAGGGAAGATCACAAGCCGCGGATCACAGGTTGTGGACACCTCATTTCATCGGTCGGTGCGGTCCCTCGGCATACGAACACTGCCCGCTCCCGGAACCATGAGCGCCTTCGTCACGATTATGCAGGGGTGCAACAATTTCTGTTCCTACTGTATCGTGCCATACGTAAGGGGTAGAGAAGAAAGCAGGCAGAGCGCCGATATCGTGGACGAGATCGAATTTTTTGCCAGTCATGGGGTCAGGGAGGTGACCCTCTTGGGTCAGAATGTCAACTCATACGGGAGGGGCCTACCCGAAGATGTCGATTTCCCGACACTGCTGGGAATGATTAACGAAATAGACGGAATAGACAGAATCCGTTTTACCACGTCTCATCCGAAAGATCTTTCGGCGGATCTTGCCGTCGCTTTTGCCGATCTCGGTAAGCTGTGCGAACATATCCACCTGCCCGTGCAGTCGGGATCCGATGATGTGCTGAGGAGGATGAAACGGGGATACACCGCCGGTGAGTACCTCGAAAAGATTGACATGTTGCGGGCCGCCCGTCCGGACATATGTATCACTTCTGATATTATCGTTGGCTTTCCGGGGGAAAAGGATGGTGATTTCCAGAAAACTATTGACCTTATGGGAAAAGTACGGTTTGATAATATTTTTTCCTTCAGATATTGTGATCGGCATGGAACGGCGTCGGAGGGGTACGACGGAAAGGTCGCGGAAGAGATCAAGCAGGAGAGATTGACTCTGCTCCAGTCGCTGCAGGAAAATCACAGCCTGGAGAAAAACAAAGAGCTCGAGACACGGGTCGAGGATGTCCTGATCGAGGGTGTGAGCAGGAACAACGCAGCCGACCTCACGGGCAGGACCAGGGGAAACAAGATCGTTAATTTCGCCGCAGACGCCGATCTGATCGGAAAAACCGTTCCGGTCAGGATTACCAGTGCGCATATACATTCTCTGAGAGGAGAGATGTTGCAGGGGGAGGAAAGATGCTGATAGAGGTAAAGGTATTCGGGCTGGCCATGGATCCCGTGACCAGTACTCCCATCGTGATACTCAAGGATCTTGAGGGGAAGAGAGCCATACCCATATGGATCGGTCTCTTCGAGGCGAGCGCCATCGCCACGCAGATGGAGGGGGTTAATCTCGCCAGACCGATGACCCATGATCTCATGAATGAGATATTAAAGACCCTGGAGGTGAAGGTCCTCAAGATTGTTATCAATGATCTGAAAAATAACACCTTTTTTGCATCTCTCTATGTTATGAAGGGCGATCTTCCCATTACCATCGATTCGCGCCCGAGCGATGCCATCGCCCTTGCCCTGAGGGCCGATGCTCCCATTTTCATAGATGAAAAGGTCATTGAAAAATCAACGAGTATCGACTTCGGCAAAAAAACGGCGGATTTGAATAAATACACGAAGGAGCAGCTCAAGGAATTCCTGGAAAATCTCTCTTCCGAAGATTTTGGAAAGTATAAGATGTAGAATCACCCTGGAGCATGGCGGCGGGAACCGCCCATTTCGTTCGGATTGCGCGGACGGAGCTCCGGGCCATGGGGCCCTGCTTTTTGAATCCCTGAGAGGGTTGCTATGAAAGAGGAAACGAGGCGTCTGTATCTCAAAGCCGGTGATCAGGTATTCCATTCCGGGTTTCCCGAATGGGGGTCCGGTGTTGTGATGGAGGAGCGAAATTCGGGGGTCCCGGGCGGGATGTCCTATGTGAGAATAGCATTCAGTGACGGAATGATGCGGGTTTTTGATAACAACTTCGCCCATTCCTGTTGCTGTTATTACGCCGGTATCAGAATATATGCCGGAGAGCGGGGCTGATGTGGCAGCGAAGAAGATTGGCATGACGGATGCCATCAAAGAGTTCGGTATCTACTTGGAAGTTGAAAGAAATCTGTCGTACCATACAAGGAGAAGTTATCTGGCCGATCTGGCTCAGTTCAGAGAGTTTCTTCTTGCGCACAGAGTTGACGGGCCCTGTGATGTCGATCAGGGAGCGATCCGGACCTTTCTCGCTTCTCTCTATCGGGGAAAATCGAAAAAGGCGACCATCTCGCGAAAGGTGGCGAGCCTCAGGGCGTTTTTCGCGTTTCTCCTTCGGAAGGGAGCGGTCAGATATAATCCCGCTCAGATGGTTCAGGCGCCGAAGGGAGACAAATATCTTCCTTCCTTTCTGAACATAGACGAGATGTTTTCTCTTCTGAAGGTGGAGTTTGCGTCGGGTGAATACGGGTTCAGGGATCGGGCCATCATCGAATTTCTCTATTCCACCGGGGTGCGGGTGAGCGAACTGACCGGTCTGAATGTGCAGGATGTCGATTTCTCCCAAGCCCTGGCAAAGGTCAGAGGGAAGGGGAAAAAAGAACGGATAGTCCCTGTCGGCATCCCCGCGTTGTCGGCCTTGAAGGAGTATCTGCACGCCAAGCCGGGTGGGTCGGGGGAGAATACGTCGAAAACGCGTGGTCCCTCGGCTCTTTTCCTCAACAGGAGGGGATCGCGGTTGACCCCGCGGAGTGTCCGGCGGATTATAGACAAGTACATGGCCCGTGGCGGGATTGGCAAGAAGATAAGTCCCCACGCCCTCCGGCATACCTTTGCGACCCACCTCATGGACGCGGGGGCGGACCTAAGGGCCATACAGGAACTCCTGGGGCATGAGAGCCTGTCGACCACCCAGAAGTACACATCCGTCAGCGTGGCGCGTCTGATGGAGGTATATGACAAAAGCCATCCACGGGCTCGAGGGGAATAGATGTCATGGAGAAGATGCACGGGACAACCATCGTAGCGGTCAGACACAAGGGGAAGGTTGCCGTCGCGGGTGACGGCCAGGTGACTCTGGATACGATCGCGCTGAAACACGGCGCGCGGAAGGTTCGAAGACTGTATCACGACAAAGTGATCGTCGGGTTCGCGGGTGCTACGGCGGACGCTTTCACCCTTTTCGACCGGTTTGATCAGAAGCTCGAACAGTACAACGGTAACCTTCTGCGTGCGGCGGTGGAACTGACCAAAGACTGGCGAACGGATCGGGTGTTAAGGCATCTCGAAGCCCTCATGATAGCGGTGAGCGACGTGGATTTCCTCATCATATCGGGGAACGGAGACGTGATAGAATCGGACGATGAAGTCATGGCGATCGGGTCCGGCGGCCCGTACGCCCTCGCGGCGGCGCGGGCCCTCATCGGGCATTCGAAACTGAACGCACGGGGGATTGCCGAAGAGGCCATGCGCA
>CAZAST010000201.1:0-4472 GCA_964487805.1 uncultured Syntrophaceae bacterium | reverse complement strand
ATCCCCAAAACCCCGTTCATGGGGGTGCGGATCTCGTGGCTCATGTTTGCCAGAAACTGGGACTTCACGCGGCTGGCCTCTTCAGCCTCTTTCTTCGCCTCCTCGAGCGTTAGCACCATCCCTTCCAGTTCCTTCTTGGCGCTGGAGAGGTCGGCGGTGCGGGACGCAACCATCTTTTCAAGACTGGAGCTGTACTCCTTCAGCTCTTTGTCCCTGCTCTGGATTTCCGCAATCATGTCATTAAACCGGTCGCTCAGGACACCGAATTCGTCATTGCGCCGTTTCTCTATCCGGACGGAATAATCCTTTTCCCTGGCCACGGTATTCATTGATCCCATCATTTTAATCAGAGGATCGGCGATAATCCGCTGTATCCTGTTTGATATAAAGACCACCAGGAGGATGGCAAGAATAGCGGCTGCCGCGATAACCATGTAATAAACGTCAAGGGTCCGATACATCTGCTTCATGTCTTCGACCAGCAGAACGGCGCCGGAGAAAGATCGCCCCGTCAGGACGGGGCGGACGACGAACATGTGGTTATCGCTTATGTGGGTGATCTCCCCCCGCCCTGTCATTTCCCGAAGGATGGCACTCAACTGAGGATAGGCTCCGCGCAGCTCGGAGATCAGGAAATCGGCGTTTGTCACCCCCCGTTTATACGTGCTGCGTACATGCATGTCTTTGTCATAGAGGACCGCCAGGACGATCCCCGGGTTTACCGAAAGAGATGTCAGGATATCCCGTGCCGTCTCCGTATCATTCGAAGAAAGGGGTGTTCCCACGGCAAGGATCACCACGTCGGCAATGGCGGAAAGCTCCCGGGAAAGGTTTTTCTTGACCTGCCGCTGCTCGTAGGTGACCAGTCCGACGGCCGCCAGAAGCACGATAAGCATGACCATCAGAGTCAGAAGGAAGAGTTCCGTCCGTATGAAAAGATTTCCTAATCGAAACACCTTGCCATGCCCTGCCATCTTGTTTCTCCACACTTACTGCCTGTTACATAAAAACAGGAATGTCGCGAATCAACCGGCGTGGATATTCTTCCCCACCTCACCGCACAGCGGGAGATGCAATTCCACGTCGAAAACCTGAAACGGTGCGATATCATGCAATCTTTTACCATGAGCCACACCGCAGGCCCTCTCGTTCCGGTGACGCAGCGATGGCTCTAGCTTCTTACACAAGCTATCGGCACCTCCGTGTGTTTCTTTAAGGGATAATGGAAGAATCTTCAAAAAAACAATCAACGGGAAGTTCAGTAGCCCCGGGCATAATCGACCACATTTACCATCGTGCCGGACCCGGTCATGTACACGTTCAGGTTGTGGAGGACAATGTCCATTCCCCGCTCCATGTATTTATCAGACACACCACAGATATGGGGGGTCAGGATGACGTTATCAAGGGTCCAGAGAGGGCTGTCCTCCGGGAGCGGTTCGACGGCAAAGACATCGCTCACCAGAGCGCGGATCGTCCTCTTCCTGAGGGCATCGATCAGGTCAGCTTCCCGCACCGTAGCCCCCCGGCCCATGTTGATAAAACAGGCCGACGATTTCATCAGATCAAAACACCCCTTGTCCACAACCCCCCGGGTCTCCACCGTATCGGGGAGGAGATTGATCACGTAGTCGCTCTGTCTGAAGATCTCCTTCAGCTCGCTGAAGCCGTACACACGCTCCACGTATTCCACGGGTTCCGGGGTGCGCTTCACGCCGATAACCCGCATCCCGAACCGGGATGCCCTCCGGGCTACCTCGCAGCCGATGCTCCCGAGCCCCAGGATACCGAGCGTCGAGCCGTATATCTCCCCCTGAGGAGGCGTTCGGTCCCATTTTCTCTGCATCTGATTTCTGAAAACAAGGTGAAAATTTCGTGCGAGATTAATCATGGACGCGATGGCATACTCCGCCATAAAGATCCGGTGAATCCCCGTGCCGCTGGTAACAATAATTCCCCTCTCGCGGAGCGTATCCAGGGGAAGACTGTCGACACCCGCCGTCAATACCTGGATCCATCTGAGATTGCGGGCATCGTCTATCATCTCACTCGAAATGCGGCGGCGGAATGTAATCAGTATTTCGGTGTCCTTGAGCTCTTCGGTCATGGATCCTCTGTCTGTGCAGAGAACAATCGAGCACCCGCCGCATGTTCTTCTCAGTGTTTCCAGGTACTCCTCTTCCAGATCAAAATTGACGAGTATCTTTCTCATTGAGTACTACCCCCTTTTTAGTATCTACACCGGACAGATAATAGTAAGCATACGGTTTCCCGTAAACACCTTACACCTTACCATATAAACACGAAACAGCTATACTCTTTTGTTGAATCGCCCCAAAGACTTCTCTATGAATGTTCAAGATGATTGATATTTCGAACGGACCGGCTATTCACCGCGTCCTTGAAGTAAAATACAGAGGGAAGCAATTTTTCTATTTTCTGTCGATCCTTTCGGCCGCAACGATTGTGTCATTCACCATCCGGTCCGCGGATGTCTCACCGAAGACGGATACCAAGCCGTCGCTCTTCGGAGTGTTCCCCCTGATGCGGCAGGCATTCTTTCACAGGGGCGTCACTTACTTAAGCGCGGCGATCATCTTCTCACTCATACTGACGCTGAGGATGGGGCATTCGTGAAGTAGTTTTTCCGGCTAAAGTCGGTCCGGTGTCCGGGTGAGCGGATTCTTTTACCCAAAATCTAGAAGCGTTCGCAGGTTTTGTGGAAGCTGATGTGAGGCCATTGTTCCATGAAGCGCGCGAGCCGCCACTCGCTGGAGGTGAGAAAGGCAAGCGACCCTTCGGCATCGAGTGCCAGAGAGGACTTGTTTTCCTCTTCAAATTCCTTGAGCCGCCTCGGATCGTCGCAGCTCACCCAGCGGGCGACTCCAAAGGGAACTTCTTCATACCGGGTATGGGCCCCGTACTCGGTCTTCAATCGCTCCGCCGTTACTTCAAACTGAAGGGCCCCTACCGCCCCCAGGATGTAATCGCTTCCCCCGAGGAGCCGGAAGAACTGGACAGCTCCCTCTTCCGAGAGCTGCACGAGCCCCCGCTGGAGTTGCTTGCTCTTCATGGGATTCTCAAGCCGTATCCGCCGGAAGTGCTCCGGGGCAAAGTTGGGAATCCCGGTGAATTTGAGCGGTTCTCCATCGGTAAAGGTATCGCCGATCTTGATCGTACCATGATTGTGTATTCCGATCACATCCCCCGGATAGGCCTCTTCCACATTGGTCCGGTCCTGTGACATGAAAATGGTGGCATTGGCAATGACGATCTCCTTGCCGATCCGGTGGTGCGTAACCTTCATCCCCCGGCGAAAGGTCCCGGAACAGACGCGCAGAAAGGCGATCCGGTCACGATGCGCGGGGTCCATATTCGCCTGGATCTTGAACACAAAGCCTGAAAACCCCTCTTCGTAGGGAGAAACATCTCTCGTGAGCGTGGGGCGCGCCGCGGGGGAGGGAGCCATCGCCACAAAGGCGTCGAGAAGCTCTTTCACGCCGAAATTGTTGATCGCGCTGCCGAAAAAAACGGGGGTCTGGCTTCCCGTGAGATAGTGTTCCATTTCAAAATGAGCGGCGGCGCCCTCCAAAAGAGCGATTTCATCACGAAGCTCCCCGGCCTGGCTACCCAGAATATCGTCGAGACGGGAATCGGACAGATCGCGGATCACGATCCCCTCCCGGGGCTGGGTGCTGCCCCCCGGCGTGAAGAGATGCAGTTCGTGACCATATATATTGTAGACGCCCCTGAAGGATTTCCCCATGCCGATCGGCCATGAAAGGGGAACGCACTCGATCTGCAGTTTGTCTTCGATATCCGAGAGGAGGTCCAGCGGGCGAAGCCCGTCGCGGTCCAGTTTGTTGATGAAGGTCATAATGGGGGTATTTCGCATGCGGCACACCTCCATCAGTTTTTCCGTCTGCGGCTCCACCCCTTTCCCGCTGTCGACGACCATGAGGGCGCTGTCGACGGCTGTCAGCACCCGATAGGTGTCTTCCGAAAAATCCTGGTGCCCCGGGGTATCGAGAAGGTTGATCTCATGGTCACGATAGTTGAATTTCATGACCGACGTGGTGACCGAGATTCCCCTCTCCTTCTCGATCTTCATCCAGTCGCTTGTCGCGTGGCGGGAAGCCTTGCGCGCCCGCACCGCTCCCGCCTGCTGAATCGCTCCCCCAAAGAGAAGCAGTTTTTCAGTCAGAGTCGTCTTTCCGGCATCGGGATGACTGATAATCCCAAAATTGCGGCGCCGGTCCACTTCTTTTCGATGGTGTCTGTTCACGTTCTCTCCACCTTCATACCCGTCCCTGTTAAAAAGACCGGACCTCCGGGATCCGGTTGAAAGCAGGAGTGTATATACCAACCTCCGTGGAAGGTCAATCTCATATCCCTCATGCGTATTGACAAAAAATGTTTCCGCGGATATACCTCGGCGACACGGTTTTGTCATGGAAGGGGCGTTCCGCGAT
>CAZAST010000200.1:0-4519 GCA_964487805.1 uncultured Syntrophaceae bacterium | reverse complement strand
CCTTCTACAGGGGGGATGCCACCGTACTCTCACGGTGGGCGGACACCCTTGAAACCCCTTCCCCCCTGTCGACGTACTTCAACATCCTCGACACCCACGACGGGATCGGCCTTATGGGGGCGCGGGGAATCCTTTCCGGCGACGAGATCGACTGTATCATTCGCGAAGCGCGGAACCGAGGCGCGTATATCACATACCGGATAACGGACGGTACACGGGAAGAGCCATACGAAATCAATGCCACGTGGTGGAGCGCCGTCAACGGGGACGACGGGGACGGGATTCTGGAGCTCCAGGTGAAACGGTACATCGCCTCCCGGAGCATCGCCCTCGTCCTGAAGGGGGTTCCCGGAATCTATGTTCACGGGGCCATCGGAACGTCAAATAATCACGATCTGGTCCAGTCAACCGGCATCAATCGGGATGTAAACCGCGGAATGATCGACAGCGCCAGGATGAAAGGGGAGCTCAAGGATCCCCGGTGCCGGCTCTCCCTCGTCACGGGCCGGGGAAATCACCTCTACGCCATCCGGACAGCCCATCGGGCCTTCCACCCCCGGGGAGCCCAGCGCCTTCTCTCCATCGCCCCTGAAATCTTCTCCGTCCTGAGAACATCCCCCGAAGGGGACGAGCGGATTCTCACCCTGGTCAACGTGACCGGCCGGGATTGCCCGGTGGAGATATCCCCCGATTCCTTTGATATCGACAAGCCCGTCTGGACCGATCTCGTCTCCGGAAAAGAGTTCAGGGCGCAGGGAGGAGGGATGAACCTCCTCCTCAAACCTTACGATATTCTATGGCTGAAGTAAAAAGGGCGAGAGATTTCCAGCAGCTATGCCCGCCGAAATACGCCCCTCATGCCTCCTGATGAGGAAGAACGGGGCGTAATTTCTTTCTGAGAAGATACATGGCGACGAGCATCACGGCGCCCGCGATAGTCGGTCCCCACCCGTGCATGACGGCGAGGACGGCTATAACCAGCCAGAGAAGCATGTCAATGAAATGAAAGGGAAACACCCTCCGGCCACCGAAGAGATTCGAAAAGGCGAGGACAAACACCAAACCGGAAACAGAAGCGCGCAGAAAACCGGGCAGGCCCGCCTGTGCGAGCATGCCGGGATATATGATGAAGAGAAATGGAATGACGTAGGTGACCGCTCCAAGCCTCAGGGCGTATTTTGCCGCATCTCCCCAGCGCGCCTCGGCGATTCCCGCTCCCACGAAAACGGCGATACAGACCGGCGGCGTTATAACCGAAAGGGTCGCGTAATAGAATACAAACATGTGCGCCACGAGCGGAACTACCCCCATCTTGATCAATGCCGGGGCCAGTACGGCCGCCACCAGAACGTAGGCGGCAGTCGTGGGAATGCCCATCCCCATGATCATGCATACCACCGCCACGATCAGGGTAATGAGAAAGAGCCTCTCCCCTCCCACGTCGATGATGAGTGTAGAGAGTGTCACCCCCAGCCCCGTCATATTGATGCACGAAACCATTATCTGCGCGCCCGCCAGCAGTATGCCGATAATCAAAAGACCTCTCGATGAGTCGAGGGCGGCCTTGTTCAAATCTTTGAGCACCGTCATCAGATCCGACAGGGTTCGAATGTACGTCAGGGGGAAGGTGACCAGAGCGCCTACCGTGCCGTAAAAGGCCGCGGTTGTAATGGAATTGCCGTTAAATATCGCGAAAAGCAGGGCCCCGATGGAGGTCCCGATGGGCAGGATTCTCTTCCAATGAAGGATATTCTTCCATACCGGCACTTCATCGACGGGGACGCTTCCCAGACTTCCCTCCGTCGCCATGACGTGGATGGTCATAAACACGCCCAGGTAAAACAGGAAGGCGGGAAGGGCCGCCGCAACGACAATGCGGAGATAGTCCACCCCGATAATCTCTGCCATGATGAATGCCGCCGCTCCCATGATCGGGGGCGCCAGTTGGCCTCCGGTGGAGGCAACCGCCTCAGTGCCGGCGGCCATGGCGGGAGGGTATCCCAGCCGCTTCATGAGAGGGATGGTAAAATTCCCCGTCGTTGCCACATTGGCCACGGCGCTCCCGCTCACCATCCCGAAAAGTCCCGAAGCGATCGTGGCGATTTTGGCTCCTCCGCCCGGCGCCCGTCCCCCCAGACGCATGGCGATATCGATAAATGTCCGTCCTCCGCCGGTATTCAGGAGAACCGCGCCGAACATGGTAAATGCGGCAATCACCGTGGCCGCCACCCCTGTCAGCATGCCCCAGATCCCGAGATCGCTGAGAAAGAGCGTTTCCGTCAGAAAATAGATATCAAACCCGCGATGGCCCAGACGGCCCGGGAAATACTGGCCCAAAAGGGTGTACCCTATAATGAGAACGACGATTGACGGGAAAATGATGCCGATTGCCCGGCGCGAGAGTTCAAGAATAGTAATGACCAGGCAGGCCGTCATGAGGATGTCCCGCGTTTCCGCCAGGGGCAGCGTCCCCAGACTTCCCATGATGTACTCGTAATTGGCAATGACATACATGCACGAGATAAAAGCGATGATTCCCATGCACACATCGATGACCAGCCCGAAGGGCCTCAGGCTGGTTCCGCCCCACAGGGGATACATGAACAGACCAAGGGTAATGAGAATGGCTACAAAAATGGCCCGGTGGATGACGCTTTCAAACGGCCCCGTGGCACAGGTGTAGAACACAAACACAAAAAGCAGGATCGACAGAGCGTTGATTCCCTTCTGACGCCAACTCAAAACCTCGGTCTCTTCCGTCATATCATCCTCTCAAAATCGTTGTGGAACGTACAAGGAGCGCAACCATGAAAGGCGATCCCGCGCACGGAGTGCGCGGGCGCAGGTGATAAACCGGCTTCCCCTGGGCAGAGGGTTGCCCGGGACACGCCCCGGACAACCCTTTACACCAGTAAGATATATTCCCTTCCCGTGGCCTCTTCTTCTATTTCGCGATCAACTTTGCGGGAATGGTGTAGCCCTTTTCTTTGAAGTACTTGATCGCGCCGGGATGCAGCGGCGACGAAGAGTACTTCAGCGTCAGATCGATGAAATCCGCGCCTTTGACCGTGGCAAAGGCTGCCGCCTGCTGGGTCTTGTCTTCGCAGATAGCCTTGACGATCTTGTAGGCGGTTTCTTCATCCATATCTAATCCGGCCGCACAACCCACGGCGAAGCCCCAGGTCTTATAGGCGCCCATACCCTTGGCCGCCGCGTCTTTGGGCACATCGACAACCACGAGATCCGGGAAATTCTTCTCGACAATCGCCGCCTGCTCGGGATCAAGCGAAATAAGATCGATCGGGGTCAGGGTAGATATGTCGCGCGACGAGGCGTCCAGAGCAAGGCCCGCTCCCGATTTAACGTATCCGATGACGCGATTATCCTTGACGGCGGTGACAATGTCTCCGGTGGAACCGGGGACCCATTCCGGTTGAATATTCAATGCCTTAAGAACAGCCTGAGTCGTCTGCTCCGACGCTGATCCCTTGATCCCCGCGTTGAATCGTTTCCCGTTGAGATCGGACAGTTTTTTGACATTGGCATCCTTCCGCACCACGACATTCTGAGGCGCCACGACATAGACCCAGAGAATCTTTGTCTTCACGGGTTTGTCTTTGTACAGCGCCATTCCGTAGTAGGCCTGCGCCTGGGTGTTTGTCGTTATCATGCCGATGTCGATCTGGTTTCTCGAAAACCGGCGCAGGTTGTCAGCCGTTGCTCCCGTTTCGACGGCAGACGCTTCGATTCCCGGAACATTCTTATTGATGACCTGGGTTGCGGCAACAAAGTAGCCGTAATGGCTCGACGAGGCGGAGGTGGTTCCCACCAGTATCTTTTTAGCCGCGAACGAGGTCCCCGTCAGTAATACCACACACGCAAGAACACAGATGACACACAATACTCTACCATACCTTTTGCTTCTCATGACTGTAACTCCTTTCCCTTGGCTAGTCGGTTCGTTTATATCAGAAGCCCCCCTTGTTTCATGAAATACCCGGCGCTTCCATCTCAATGCGATGTGACACCAACAACGAGTCTAACCCGGAGGCGGCATTGTAACACCTCCGCAATCAGAGACCAATTGAAATTCTTCTATTGCGCGGCGCCGATCTCCTTGAGGCGCGCATACTCCTCCCGGGTCATGCCGAGAATATCCCTCAGGACCTGCTCCGTATGTTGACCGTGGAGCGGGGCGGCTGATCGGAGGGTCGGTTTCCTGTTGGTGAATTTGATGGGACAGGACACCACGTTCATCTTCCCCTCCAGGGGATGGTCGATCTCGGCAATCATCCCACGGGCATGGGCGATATGTTCATCGGTGCAGATCTGATCCACGTCGAGTATGGGAGAGCAGGGAACGCTCGCTTCCATCAGGAGAGAGATGATGTCCGCCGCCTTATGCTGTGACGTCCATTCGTTTACGATCTCTTCAAGACGAACCACATTTTGAACCCGATCCCGGTTGGTCAGAAAGTCGGGATCGGCAGTTAGGTCCTCCCGGCCGATCACCTTGCAA
>CAZAST010000199.1:3513-4574 GCA_964487805.1 uncultured Syntrophaceae bacterium | reverse complement strand
AAAAATTGAATCGCGCGACATTCATGCCGGAGCGGAGAAGATCACAGACCACATCAATGTTCCCGGTGGTAGGTCCCATGGAACAGACTATTTTTGTTTTACGTAATTCCATCATTTCCCCCGATCTTATTCCGGCATTGCCAGTACTGCTTCGATACGCTTCAGCTCTCCGTCCGAAAGGGCGGCACCGTCGAGAGACAGAAGGTTTTCATCGAGCTGGGCTACCGAGCTCGCACCGATAAGCACCGAGGTTGTCTGTTTGTGCCGGAGCAGCCATTTGATGGCAAGGCGTGAAAGGGTTTCTCCGCGGTCGGCGGCGATGGCCGAAAGCGCGTTCAGTTTTTCAAGAAGCGCCGGTGTGAGACGCTCGGGTTTCAAAAAAACACTCCGTGCCGCACGGGATCCTTTCGGGATGCTTCCGTCGAGATACCGGCCGGTCAGCAATCCCTGTGCGAGGGGGGAATACCAGATACCACCCACACCCTCACGCTCGAGTGCGTCCAGAAGACCGCCCTCGACACAGCGGTTCAGCATGGAATAGTTTCCCTGATGAATGAGGCAGGGGGTTCCGAGTTCCCGCAGGATGCGTATGGCGCGTTCCGCGTCGTCGGGGCCGTAATTGGAAATACCCGCATACAGGGCACGGCCCGAACGCACGATGTAATCGAGCGCGCCCATCGTCTCCTCGAGCGGTGTGTCCGGATCGGGCCGGTGGTGATAGAAAATGTCCACATAGTCGAGTTTCATGCGCGCGAGGCTCTGATCACAGCTCGCAACGAGATATTTCCGGCTCCCGAAGTCGCCATAGGGTCCCGGCCACATTTCGTATCCCGCCTTGCTCGAGAGTATCAGTTCATCACGGTACGGCCGGAAGTGTTTCTCCATCATGCGGCCAAAAAAGCTTTCCGCTGATCCCGGGGGCGGGCCGTAGTTATTCGCGAGATCAAAGTGGGTTATGCCGCGGTCAAACGCATGCAGCACAATTGATTCTGCTGTTGCCTCTTTGTCCCGCGAACCGAAGTTGTGCCAGAGTCCGAGGGAGAGTTCGGGAAGGCGGATGC
>CAZAST010000199.1:0-3503 GCA_964487805.1 uncultured Syntrophaceae bacterium | reverse complement strand
GTCCTGAACGGCGGTAGTGCATGGTGTTGTATCGATCGTTCTTCGCATTGTACATGAGCGCTCCTTGGATGACGAGTATACTGATTATTCCGTGTGTATCCAACGGCCGCCGCTCTTTTCGAGACGGTATTCGCCGGAAAGCAGCTGTTCGAGGCCGTGGTTAAGGTCGAGGGATACCTGACCGATTTCGGAAACTCCGGCGGCTTCACGGGGAAGGCTTGTGGACAGCGTTTCCATGAGCAATTTTGCCGCGAGAAAACGTCCGGTTTTGCGTACGGCGAAAAACATCGGATCTTTCATCAGACCGATAATTTCCCAGGTAATCTGTTCCGCCTGCGCGTAGAGCCCGGCATCCTTGTCCTGATCCGTGATTCTCAGCGGGATCTGGTATGGAAGTGAGTCCAGCCGGGGAACCAGGCGGTCAAGATCAAAAAGGCCGGTTCCGCAGTTAAAGAGGATGGTCTTGCCCGCGGCTTCGAACGCAAGCACATCTTCGGCCTTTATTGCCGGGCCGATATCGGCACAGGTCATGTGTCCTTCTGCATCGGTAACCAGCACACCGCCTTTTATGTCCATGGGCGTACGAAAGGCAGTTTCAAACGCGGCTTCCCTGCCCGAAAGGGCAAATACCGCGAGCATGAGCGGGCTGACGGTATACCCCATGTTGTCGATATTGCCGAGCCAGAGATACCGTATCCCCTTTTTGTGGAGCTCACGATATATTGGCGCAAGTATTTCGAAATTCTGTCCGTGTCCGCCGGGTATGGGCAGGGGGGTGTTCTCTTTTCCGTATGCCCGGTCAAAAATGCGTCGGGGAAGACCTTCCGATGAGTGGGTAATGGCGGCCATCATTGGTTGAACACCGGTACGAATGTCTATCGGAGCACAGCCAATCTGGTGGGCAAGGCCGGTCAACAGCGGATGGCGTTCATAGTCCTTCATGGCGTGCGCGATCGCTGCATCGGTATGCACGCTCGTCATCTGGAACGCCGGAAGCAAAAGATCGGGAACTGACCCGGCAAGCGCGGCATAGCGGGCCTTGTGTGCGAGAAGCATGCGTAATTTGAGAAGCTGGAAGGAATACCCGGTGCTTCCGTCCCCGTTCATGTAGGCGGGTGTAATTCCTTTTGGCTTCCCCCGGCACTGTGCGGCCATCAGGTCGAATTTGTCCCGGAACACCGCAAGAAGATCTGCTGAGAGGGCATTGTTCTTTTTTATGTCGGCATAGCTTGACGCAGCTCCGCCGTTGAGAAACCCGAACGCAGTTCGGGGATACAGGTAGATCCCGATTTTTTCGAGCGCTGATCGTGAAAAAGTTATGTTTCCCCCGGAAGAGCCGCTGAGGGATTCTGGAGTTATCGGAAGACCGAGCTCGGAAAACCTTTTCCGTGCCTCTGAAAGACCCATGGTCCAGGATGAAAGCGCCGGAACATCAAGAATTGATGGATGTGATATATCGGGAACGGTATAGGGTCCTGAGCTTTTCTGTTCACCAAACTTTCCGGCGTTCAGATCGGCGAGAAAACGCAACAGACGGTCCAGTTCAACACCGTCCTTTTCAAGGCGAAAAGCAAGTTCAGGATGTATAACGTCTGTTTCCACACACCCTATAGTAATGTATTGCAATAATAAGTCAACATTGGGCCACCGGTTGAAATCCCCCCTATATAGTATTGCGGGGGATTGTATGGAAATTGTCAGTTTTGCCCATTTTGGATATGAAGGCGAGATAATCAAGGTTGAAGCCGATTTACGGCGTGGTATTCCCGCGGTAGACATGGTTGGTCTTCCCGACGGTGCAGTGAAAGAAGCACGGGAGCGGATGCGGGCAGCGGTACGGAATTCGGGTTTTGATTTCCCGCGGGATCGCATACTCATCAACCTGAGTCCGGCGGATATCCGCAAGGAAGGAAGCTCGTTTGACCTGCCCATCGCGCTTGCCGTGCTCGCCGCGGCGAACGGCATGACGAGGCAGGGAGCAGATCTCCGGGTCATGGTGCTCGGCGAACTGGAACTGTCCGGAACGGTACGCCCGGTAAAGGGAGTGCTCGCCGCCGTGTCGCGGGGACTCGAATGCGGTATCCGGCACTACATTGTACCGGCGGGAAACCTGGCGGAGGCGGAAATACGCGCCGGTGCCGTTTCCGCAGGAGTGCATACCCTGAATGATGCCTACTTTGCGCTCGCCAGCCTCCTTGTCCGTGAAGCCAGAGTCACGGAGGACCGTGGCGGCGGTCATGATAACGGCGGCGCGTTCACCCTCCGCTGGAGGACGGAAACAGCCGAATTCAGTGAAGTGAAAGGACAAAACCGCCTGGTTCGCTCCCTCCAGATCGCGGCGGCGGGCGGTCACCACCTGCTGGCCTACGGTCCGCCGGGAAGCGGCAAAACACTCGCCCTCTCCCGGTTTCCCGCCCTGCTTCCCCTGCTCGATGGCGAAACCGCCGTCACCGTAACGCGCATACACAGCCTGGCGGGCTTTCCCCCCGGCGGAAGCCCGGACCCCGGTGATGTCTGCCACCACGGCGGATACACAGACTCCGGCGGGGACTGCCGCTCAGGCGGAGGTTGCGGCGAGCGCTCCCGGCTTCTGACCGATCCGCCCTTCCGGGAGCCCCACCCCAATGCGAGCCTTGAAGGCATCGCCGGCGGAGGGCGGCTCCTCCGGCCGGGAGAAATATCGCTTGCCCATGGAGGCGTGCTCTTTCTCGACGAAGCCGCCCAGTTCAGGGCAACCGTGCTCCAGTCGCTCCGCGCTCCGCTGGAAACCGGAACGGTTACGGTAAGCCGTGCCGGAAAAACGGCGCAGTTTCCGGCACGGTTCCAGCTTCTCATGGCCATGAACCCCTGCCCCTGCGGAAATTACGCGGCAAAAAACCGTATCTGCACCTGTGCCCCGGATGCGGTTGAAAAATACTGGCGGAAACTGGGCGCCCCCCTGTTGGACCGGATTGATCTGCGGGTGGCGGTCGAAAGCCCCGATCCGGAGGAACTTGCGGGGGACGGCGGCTGCAGTACAGCCAGTGTCTCCAACGCTGCCGGCGACGGGGCGGCACACGGTGCCCGTACAGTGTCCACGGCTGCGCTCCGGGTGGCGGTCGCCCGCGCACGGAGCCGGCAATGGAACCGGAACCGGCGCGAAGAGTACCGGTATGACGGTATGGAATGGCTCAACGCCCGGCTTGGACCGGCTGATATCGGAAAATTCTGCGCGCTCACCCCGGAAGTCCGGACGCAATATACCCGGGAAATGCGGGAAAGCGCGGTTTCCGGCCGCGGAGGGCATGGAGTGCTCAAGGTGGCCAGAACCATCGCGGACATGGCAGGATCGGATTCAATCAATGTGGAGCATCTTGCCGAAGCGGCGTCATTCAGGAAATGGGGAGTTTCGGTTCCGGATTTCCTGCAGGATTTCTAGGAAAGAGCCGGAAGAAGCTCTTCAAAGTAATACCGGTCCGGGATATCCCGTCCGTCTACCGTTTTGCCGAGCTTCCGGTCCTTGC
>CAZAST010000198.1:0-4584 GCA_964487805.1 uncultured Syntrophaceae bacterium | reverse complement strand
GCGCACCGCGCGTTGATGACGGTATGATTACACAGGAATCGCATACTCGGTAGAAAGGTTTTGAAGCATCATGGATCAGTTGTTCCAGCGGAACATACCCGTAACGATAGAAAGTGAGATGAAAAAATCCTACATGGAATACGCCATGAGCGTGATTGTAGGACGCGCGATCCCCGATATCAGGGACGGTTTGAAACCGGTGCACCGCAGGGCGCTCTATGCCATGGCCGACCTGGGAAACCGGTGGAACAAGCCCTATAAAAAATCGGCAAGGATCGTGGGGGATATCATCGGTAAATATCATCCCCATGGCGACACGGCCGCCTACGACACCGTCGTCCGCATGGCTCAGGATTTTTCCATGCGGTATCCCCTCATTGACGGCCAGGGGAACTTTGGCTCCGTTGACGGTGACCCGCCTGCTGCCATGCGGTATACAGAGATCAGGATGGCGAGGCTGGCGGATGAACTCCTTGCGGATCTCGACAAAGACACGGTTGATTTTGTTCCCAATTACGATGGCTCACTGCAGGAGCCGGTGGTTCTGCCCGCCCGCATCCCGACGCTCCTTCTCAACGGCTCCTCGGGAATAGCCGTCGGTTTGACTACCAATATCCCCCCCCATAATCTGACCGAACTGATCGATGGCATTATTGAACTGATCCATAATCCCGGGCTGTCGGTGGACGATCTGATGGTATTCATCAAGGGGCCGGATTTTCCCACGGCGGGGTTTATCAACGGACGGGAAGGGATCGTCTCCGCCTACCGCACGGGGCGCGGCATCATCAGAGTCAGAGCCCGTGCCATCATCGAACGAAACGCGCGAAACGAACGGGAGAGCATTGTTGTTACTGAACTCCCCTACCTCGTCAACAAGGCAACCTTGATAGAGAAGATCTCCGAACTGGTAAAAGAAAAGAAGATCAGCGGGATAGCCGATCTGCGAGACGAATCAGATCGCGAAGGAATGCGGATCGTCATCGATCTGAAACGGGACGAGATGTCGGGGATCATCCTGAACCAGCTCTACAAGCACACCCAGATGGAGTCGACTTTCGGAATCATCATGCTGTCTATCGACCAGGGACAGCCCCGGGTGATGAACCTGAAAGAAATGCTGGTAAAGTTTATTGATTTCAGGAAAGAAATAATCATCAGGCGCACGATGTTTGAACTGGCCCGCGCCCGGGAGCGGCTCCATATCTTGGAGGGACTCATCATCGCCCTCGATCACATCGACGAGGTCATTGCCGTTATCAAGGCGTCGGAAAACGCGAAGACGGCTTCGGCAGAGCTGATGGCGCAATTCGGCCTGAGCGAGGAACAGACCAAGGCAATCCTGGATATGCGGCTCCAGAGGCTGACCGGACTGGAACGGGACAAAATCCGCGAAGAGCATCTCGAGATATCGGCCCTCGTCAAAAAACTGGAGGGCATCCTTGCTGACCCACAGAAGGTGTTGGATATCATTGTTGAAGAGCTGGAGGATATCCAGAAACGGTACGGCGACGAGAGAAGAACGGAGATAGTCCTCGACAGCTCCGATATCGGGATCGAGGATATGATTGTAGAGGAAGATATGGTGGTAACCATATCACATCAGAACTACATCAAGAGAAATCCGGTCAGTCTGTACCGAAGCCAGCACCGCGGCGGCCGCGGCAAGGTCGGGATGGGAACGAAGGAAGACGATTTCCTCGAGAGGATGTTTATCGCCTCCACCCACAGCCACATCCTGTTTTTTACCAATAAGGGACGCGTGTACTGGTTGAAGATATACCAGATTCCCCAGGCGGGAAGGGCCGCCAAGGGGAAGGCCATTGTGAATATGATCAATATCGCGCCGGACGAAAACATCACGGCCGTTCTCCCCGTCCGGGAATTTGTCCCGGGTAAGTTTGTTGTCATGGCAACCCGGCGGGGCGTGATCAAGAAAACCGATCTCATCGCCTATTCCAGCCCGCGGTCCGGCGGCATCATCGCGCTCACGCTGGACGAGGGGGATGAACTGATTGATGTCCATCAGACGAACGGCGACCAGGACATATTCCTGGGGGCCAGAAAGGGCAACGCCATACGATTCAATGAGCGGGATGTCCGCCCCATGGGAAGAACAGCCCGCGGTGTTGTAGGGATCCGAATCGCCGCGGACGATGAAGTGGTTGGTATGGAGACGCTCATTGACGGCAACTTCATCCTCACCGTTTCCGAGAAGGGGTTTGGAAAAAGAACGGAAATCGCCGAGTATCGTCTCCAGTCGCGGGGTGGAAAGGGGATCATCAACCTCAGGACCACGCCGAAGGTCGGATTTGTGACGCGGATCAAACAGGTGACCGGCGAAGAGGACATCATGCTCATCAGCAATACGGGGAACATCATACGGCTGGGGGTTAATGAGGTGTCCCTCCTGCACCGCAGCACCCAGGGAGTGAAGCTGATCGATCTGGCCGATGGAGAAAAGCTGGTAGGCCTTGCCCGCGTGGAACGCGACGATTCCGACCCCGGGGATGAACCGGACGAGTCCGCGCCGGAGTCCTTTGATTTTTAACGGGATTTGTTGCATCCCCCGTCACGGGGCCGCTCGCGCTGTCCCGATGGAGTGAATGAGGGTGTGGATAAACGTCCGGCAGTCATAGGGGGGATGTTTGACCGCATCGCCCCCGTATACGATCGTTTAAACGGGATCCTGTCCCTCTCCATCGACCGGTACTGGAGAAAAAAGGCGATACAGGCCCTGCGGCTTGAGGACGATTCCCTGGTCCTGGATATCGCCACGGGGACGGGAGATCTCGCGTTGCGCGCCCTCCGTGATTCAGGGTGCCGGGTCATCGGGATCGACCTGTCGGCCCGGATGCTCGAGCAGGCGGCACGGAAAGCCGGGCCATATCTTAACACCCGCTATTTTCCGATAAGCGGGGACGCCCTCACCCTCCCCTTTCGGGACGACACATTCGACCGCGCCATGGTGGCTTTCGGTATACGAAATGTGATCCGGGTCGATCGATGTCTCGATGAACTGGCCCGCGTCACCAGAAAGGGCGGTATGATCGCGATCCTCGAGCTGTCCGTCCCGTCGAGTCGTTTCCAGAAAAAGATATATTTTCTGTATTTCAAATACATTCTTCCCGTGCTGGGGGGAATTATTTCAGGCAATACGGAGGCATACCGGTACCTGCGGGATTCGGTCCTGGATTTTCTCCCTCCTGTCCTGCTCGCACAGCTCTGCGAAGAACGAGGATTGACGGTGGTCGATTCAACTCCATTGCTGGGAGGCATCGCATATCTCCAGATACTGAAGCGGGATCGGCGGGAGGAAATCATCACACACCGGGCCGGGCCTAGCCCGGCCATGAAGGAGGGGCTGTTATGAAAAAATGGATTCTTGGCAGTATCGGTATCATTATCGTCGTCGTGGTTGTTGCCATATTCGTCCTGCTGACGAATATCGGTTCCGTTATCAAGACAGCCGTCAACACCTATGGGCCGGAGATCACCAGGACGGAGGTACACCTGTCCGATGTGAAGGTCTCACTCTTATCCGCCCGGGCCGAGATCACCGGTCTGTCCATCGGGAATCCGCCCGACTTTCGTTCGCCGAAGGCAGCGGAGGTGGGGTCGGTCTATCTGGATGTGGATGAAAAATCGCTCATGCGGGACACCATTATGATTGACCGAATCGAGGTTGTCGCACCCCACATTACCTATGAAAAGCGAAGCGGAACCGACAACTTCCAGACCATCCTGAATAATATTAAGCAGCAGACCGCACAGGAGAAACCCCCCGGAGAGAAACCTGAGGCCACGGCAGAAAAGGACACGGGGAAAGGGAAAAAGCTGATTATCAGGGATTTTGTGGTCCGCGACGGGAAGGTCACGCTGGCAATGGCCGCGCTCGGTGGGCGGGAGATAACGGCATCGCTGCCCGACATACATCTTACCGATATCGGACAGAAAGATAACGGTGCAACGCCGGCGGAGGCCGCCCGGCAGATCGTCGCGGCGCTCTACGAAAAAATCTCCGGCCCGTCCGTCACGGACGCCTTGAACACTCAGCTCAAGAAACTGGAAACGGGCGTGCAAAAAGCCGGCGAAGAGGTACAGAAGCGCACGAAAGATCTGGAAGGTAAACTCAAGGGCCTCTTGGGGAAATAGTCTCAGTCGCCGCCGGAGTCGGATGTGGTGTCGTCTCCCCGTCTGATCGAGTGGAGGAGCCACAGGGCCTGCACGGGGGTGAGCGTCTCCAGTTTTTCGACGACCTCATCCGCGTTGACCTGAAACTGGGCGCCGAGCTTTTCGTATCGTTCCACATCCTCCACGTCCCAGGCGAGGAGGCCGGGCCACTCCCGGAGTCGCGCCGCCTCGAACTCATCATTCTTGAAGACCTCGCGGAGGAGCGCCATCTCCTGTTCGGTGAAGAGTCCCGCCGTATCCACGCCGATCATGTCGAGGAGCGCATACAGAAGACCGAGATCCTCTTCGATCGCCGCCGACAGATCCCCTTTCCGGCGTTGCGCCATCCGTTCCAGGCGCTCCGGTATGTCAACACGGTATGTTCCCATAGCTCCTCCTCTTGCAACAGAA
>CAZAST010000197.1:0-4594 GCA_964487805.1 uncultured Syntrophaceae bacterium | reverse complement strand
GTGGATGCTGCCGTACCTCTCGAACTCCGTCTTTTCAAGCCCCGGAATCATTCTCAGTATCCGCCTCTGCTCCGACCATGTCATTTTTGTCTGAAATCCCACCATGTTGTAGAGGGTGCCCGTGCTGTTCTCCTGTCTGAGTTGGACCACAGCGTAGGGGCGCATGCCTGTTTTTGGATCGATAAGGCCCACCGGTTTCATGGGACCGAAGAGAAGAGTCTTGGGCCCTCTCCTGGCCAGGACCTCGATGGGGAGACATCCCTCGAAGCATTGACGGTCTTCGAAATCCCTGAGGGGAACTTCTTTCCCCTTCATCAATTCCGTCCAGAACTGTTCGTATTCCTCCTGAGACAGGGGGCAGTTCAGGTAATCCCCTCTATGGTTCTCGTCGCCGTATCTCGATGCCCTGAAGACGCGAGTATGGTCGATGGATTCCGCAGCCACGATAGGGGAAATGGCGTCATAGAAATGGAGATATTCCCCGCCGGTGAGTGTAGAGATCTCCCTCGCCAGGGAGTCCGACGTGAGAGGCCCTGTGGCGATGACAACGATGGCCTCACCGGGTATTCGGCTGATCTCTTCCCGTAACACGCTGACTCCCGCCGCAGTGAGTCGCTCTTCTACGTAGCGTGAAAAAAGGGTCCGGTCCACGGCAAGGGCCTTCCCGGCAGGTACGGCCGTGGCGTCGGCGGCCTCCATTGTCAATGATCCCATGAGCCGCATCTCCTCCTTGAGGAGACCGACGGCGTTCTCGGGCGCGTTGGAACGAAAGGAGTTGCTGCACACCAGCTCTGCGAGGAGAGGCGAGGTGTGGGCGGGAGAGAAACGGGCGGGCTTCATCTCATAGAGGAGGGTATCGATCCCCCTTTTCGCAATCTGCCAGGCAGCCTCACATCCCGCGAGACCGCCGCCGATGATGACAACGGATTTGGCTGTCCTGCTGTGGCTCACTCGTTTTCCTGTTCCTTGTAATCGCATCCCTTGCCGGGGCACGCCTTGACCATCCCTTTCCCCCGGTAGAATTTTTCGACGAGGAAGGGATGGCCGCAGACGGGGCAGCTTTCCGGTATCGGGCGGTCCCACAGTGCGTAGGTACACTTTGGGTAGGATGAACAGCCGTAGAAGGTTTTTCCCCTCTTGGATCGCCGTTCGCAGAGGGTGCCGTCGCATCCCTCCTGGGGGCATGTGACTCCCGTGTCAATCGGTTTCGTATTCGTGCATTCGGGGTATCCCGAACATCCAAGGAACCGTCCGAACCGTCCCTCCTTGATCACCATCGATTTTCCACATATATCGCAGATGACGTCGGTTGTCGCTGCCTCCGCCTTTGCGATCTCGCCGTTCTCGTCCTGCGCGATGTTTCCCGTGTTTTTACAGGCGGGGTAATTGGAACAGGCCAGAAATTTTCCATTCTTTCCCCATTTGATCACCATGGGGCTTTGGCACTTTTCACATATCAGATCGGTGGGAGTCTCCTCCCGCTTGATGTTCCGCATCTCTTCGCCGGCCTTCTCCAGCTCCGCCTTGAAAGGGGCGTAAAAATCCTCCAGCGTTTCACGGCGCGTGACCTTTCCCTCCTCGATCATGTCCAGCCGGTCTTCCATGGAGGCAGTGAACTTGACATCCATGATGTTAGGAAAATTTTCCATGAGGAGTTCATTGACCACGGACCCGAGCTCCGTGGGATGAAATCGCCCCTTTTCCAGACTGACGTAATTCCTGTTCTGTATAGTGCTGATAATGGCGGCGTACGTGCTGGGTCGCCCGATCCCTTTTTCCTCGAGCTCTTTGACGAGGGTTGCCTCGGAGAAACGCGGCGGCGGCTGGGTGAAGCTTTGCTGCGGCTCCAGCGAGAGCAGCCGGAGCTCCTCGCCTTCGGAGACGTCGGGGAGTCTCGATCCGTTCGAATCTCCCGCCGCTCCGCCACCGTTATCATCCTCTTTGTCGCTGGACTCCGTGTAGACGGCGGTGAATCCGGGAAACTTCATGATGGAGCCCTGAGCATGAAAGAGACATCGGCCCGCCAGTATATCGACACCTGTCTGATCGAAGACGGCGGGATTCATCTGACTCGCGATAAAACGATTCCATATGAGCTGGTAGAGGCGGAATTCGTCCCCTTTGAGGTATCGTTTAATTTTGTCCGGCGCGTACGCCGTTCCCGTCGGCCGTATCGCCTCATGGGCATCCTGGGCGGATTTGGATGACTTGAAAACCCGCGCCTTGGGAGGGAGAAACTCTTTTCCGTAGGTCTTTCCGATATACGCTCTCGCCTCTTCGAGGGCCTCTGCGGCGATCCGGACCGAATCGGTGCGCATATAGGTAATGAGACCAACGGGACCTTCTTCTCCCAGCGTTATGCCTTCGTAGAGCCGCTGCGCCACGCTCATCGTCTTTTTTGCCGTGAAGCGCAGCTTTCGCGAGGCCTCTTGCTGGAGTTTGCTCGTGGTAAATGGAGGGGCCGGCGAACGCTTGACTTCCTTTTTTTCCACCGTGCTAACGATAAAGGGAACGCCCTTCAGCTCTTCGAGGGTCTCACGTGTCTGCACCTCGTTTTTCAGGTCGATTTTCTTTCCCCCTATTCTGGTCAGCCGGGCCTCGAAGGGGGGAGGATTGTCCCCTTCGAGCAGAGCGGTGATGTTCCAGTATTCTTCCGACACAAAGGCGGCTATTTCTGCCTCCCGGTCGCAGATGATCCTGACTGCGACCGATTGCACCCGGCCTGCGCTCAAGCCCCGCCGCACCTTCTTCCAGAGGATGGGGCTGATCTGGTATCCCACCAGCCGGTCAAGGATGCGCCTCGTCTGCTGGGCTTCATATTTGTTGCCGTTCAGTTCGAGAGGGGTGCGGATGGCCGCCATAACGGTCTTCTTCGTGAGATCGTTGAATAGGACCCGGTAGATCTTTTTCTTTCCGTCTATCTCGCTTGCCACATGCCAGGCGATAGCCTCCCCTTCGCGGTCGGGGTCGGGGGCCAGAAAGATGATGTCCGCTTTCTTCGCCGATTTTTTCAGGTCGGAGATGACCTCCTTCTTTTCGTTTATGACTTCGTAGATCGGTTCGAAGTTGTTGTCGAGATCGATCCCCAGTCTGCTTTTGGGAAGGTCTTTGATATGCCCGACGGTGGCCTTCACCTCAAATTCAGGCCCCAGGTATTTTTTGATGGTTTTGACTTTGGTTGGAGATTCAACGATGATAAGCGAGTGAGGCATGGTTACTCCTTTGCTACAAATATCTTGCCGGGGAGCTGTGTGACGTGGCCTTTCAGTTCCAGCGACATGAGGATTCCCAAGAGATTCTTTATCTGATAGCCCGTATCGACGGCCAGGGTATCTATGTGTATCGGCTTGACGCCCAGTGCCTTCAGGATCACCTGTTCGGCGGCTTCGAGTTCGCCGAATGGTATCACGCCGTTTTCACTGGTATCCTCAGCGGTGGGGTTATCCGGTTCCCTATGAAGATCAACCTGAGGGAGGATCTCCTCCAGGATATCCTGCGTGCCTTCAACCAGCTTCGCCCCTTCCCGTATGAGTCGGTGGGTGCCCTTCGTCCCCGGCGAGTCGATACTCCCCGGAACGGCGAAAACCTCTCTTCCCTGTTCTAGGGCAACCCGCGCCGTGATCAGGGAACCGCTCTTTTCGCCCGCCTCAACCACCACTACCCCCAGCGAGATGCCGCTGATAATCCTGTTCCGGGCAGGGAAGTTGGCGGCCAGGGGCTGGGTTGCGAAGGGGAATTCGGTTATTACGGCGCCGCTTTCCGCTATCCTTTCAAACAGTCCCTTGTTCTCGGGGGGATACACGACATCCAGCCCTGAACCCAGAACGGCGATGGTCCGCCCCTTTCCTGCGAGGGCCCCGGTATGAGCGGCTGAATCGATGCCCCGCGCCATGCCGCTGACGATGGTTACGCCCGACAAGGCCAGTTCCCGGCAGAGGCGCTCCGTTGTGTACCTTCCGTAGGTGCTCGCCATCCGGGAGCCGACTACCGCGAGCGGCAGGTCGCTTTGAGTAAGCGTGCCCTTCACGTATAGCACAGGGGGGAAATCGTATATATTCAAAAGCAGGGGAGGGTAAAAGGGGGAATCGGAGGTAACGATCGATACGCCCAGCCTGTCCGCCATTTCCAGTTCCCGTTCCACCGGCTGCCAGGCATTGAAGTCCCCAATATTTCGCGCCGCTTTCTGCGTGATGTGGGGGACCTGCCGAAGGGCCGCCACCGGCGCTTCGAAGACGGCGCGTGGAGAACCGAAGGCCGTGACAAGATTTTTGAATCCCACATTCCCAACGCCCTGTGTCAACTTCAGCGCAAGCCAGTATTTCAGATCAGGAGGATTCATTATGTATCGATAAAAGAAACGGGCGTAAGGGTTCCCTGTTATGGATGATTGCCAGGGCCGGGACTATATATGCACAGTTCGAAGGGTGTCAAGTCTTTTTGATATCCCCTTTTCTTGACATAGTCCGCCACTTATAATAATTTCACCAATCTGGCGCACGATGGAAATGGCGGGTTTGGTACTATGGAGGGCGCCTGTTCATCATGCGTCATGAAAACGAGGGATAAGAGAGCGTTGAAAATAAAAAACATCATT
>CAZAST010000196.1:0-4603 GCA_964487805.1 uncultured Syntrophaceae bacterium | reverse complement strand
TTTAGAGCTAAGAATTATGTACGAGTCTTTAATTGGTAATTCTATAGCCGAAGAGGCTAAAGACGTTGGTGAAAAAGAAACAGAAATTCTAACACTTGTAAAAGAAAATGAATAATAGAAAAGTTGAATTTGTTGGAGAAATACCATTAGACAAAATTAATTTGTTTGCGAAAATGGTGTATAACTTGTGTAGAAACACAAAGTTTAGTAAGTTGTATGTTTCTTCAAACGATATAACGCTTTCTCTATTGGGAGAACATATTGAAGGCATAGCAAATGAAGATTTGAACTATATAGATTTAGAAAAATCGGTAAGAGATGCAGCCAATAAATAGAATAACTCCAAGTAAAATATATAAGCTGAACGATAATGAAATATTTGTTTTTGGTAGTAATAAAGATGGAAGGCACGGAAAAGGGGCTGCTAAAACAGCATTATCCTTTGGTGCTAAGTTCGGAATAGGGCATGGATTATGTGGTCAGACTTATGCTATTCCAACAAGATATTACGTTGAAGGTAAGTGTGATACTATTGGAGTTCCATTTTTTGATGGAGAATGTTCTTTAGTCACTTTAAGCTTGAATGAAATATCTTATTATATAGATAATTTTATAATGTTTGCTAATTTAAATAAAAACTTAAAGTTTTTAGTAACAGAGATAGGATGTAATAATGCTGGTTATAAATCATGTGATATTGCACCCTTGTTTTTATTGGCGAAAGAATTAAACAATATTTTTTTACCAAAAACTTTTTGGAGTTTATTATAGGAGTAATTATGTCATATGCAGAAGAATTATTTATGGATTCATTAAAATGTGTTGTTTCTGATAACGAAAAAATTTTAAAAAATTATAGACCTATATGGTTAAAGAATGATAAAACAAATAGATCTATGGAATATGATTTTTATTTACCTAATTTGAAAATAGCTTTTGAAATACAAGGTCAACATCATTATGATGATATTAGTCAAATTGATAGAGATAATTTAAAATTTAAATTATCAGAATTTTATAATGTAGCTTTATTTAGAGTTAGTATATTTCAAATAGATCCTTATGTTATACGTAAAAAAATTAAAAATTATTCTTTTACTGTTCATAGAAATTTTAACCTTAAAGAGTTCAATAGAGAAAAATATGAAGAAATATATAATAAAGTAAAATCTTATAGAAAAAATATAATAAATAAATATGGTAAAACTGATTGTCAAAAACCATATAAAATAGATAGCTTAAATAATTTGAATAATTTAAAAATAAAAATAGAAAATAAAAAAATGTTTTATATGAATATAAAACATAAAAGGCAAGCTTGCAAATTTGTTAAATTTATAGGTAATAAAGTTTTAATTGAAACAACTAATAAAAAAAACTATTATATAAATTTATCTAAATTTAATCAGATTTTTTAGTTTATTAAATAAAGTAAAAAATAAACATGTAGAAGTTTATATGAAATATTATTAGGACAGGGGTTCAATTCCCCTCATCTCCACTATTTTATTTAAAACTGTAGGTGTATTATGTATATTGACGTTAGAATTCCTTGGGAACCTAATAAAAAGTTAGGTTATGCGTACAATAGAATGATGAGTACTGTTGAAGATTGGTGTTTAATTCTTGATTGGGATGTAACATTATTAAATGTTGATTGGTATAATATATGCTTAAAAGCTATATCTAAATGTGAAAATGCAGGTTTAATTTCTTGTCTTACAAATAGAATATGGTGTAAACATC
Source organism: uncultured Syntrophaceae bacterium (assembly GCA_964487805.1). GTDB lineage: Bacteria > Desulfobacterota > Syntrophia > Syntrophales > UBA2210 > UBA6078. Next base: position 2,857 of record CAZAST010000196.1, on the reverse strand, counting down.
AAAAAATAAGTGATATACGCTCAGATAATATCATAGAACATTTAAAGTTTGCTAATAAGATACAAAAAGAAAATAAAGATATATATGAAGATGTTACTAATTCAAGTTTAGAGTCAGATGATTATCTTTCAGGAATGTTTTTTCTTACAAGAAGAAAAATATGGGATGAAGTGGGTGGTGCTCCACCAGATATGTTTTTAGGTTTAGATAATTGGTATCATGAGCAAGTAAAAAATTTGGGTTATAAAGTTTATGTAATTAAAGAGTTGTATGTATATCATAGGTATTTAAGACAATGGAAATAAAAAATATTACAGTCGAGTTACCTTTTTATTCACATATGAGTGGTGGTATTATGAGGCAATTAACATTAGCACAAAAATTTAATGATATAGTTGTAGAGGTTCCAAGATTTTCTTTGTTAAGTGGCGGTATAAAACATATGAGTGAATTATCTTATAATTTAAACAAAAAATATAATGTGCACTTAAGGATTCAAAAAGAAAAATTTGTTACTAATTCTAAAGAAGATTTAAAAGTCCCTTATAGTATAGGTTTACCAGATAAAAGTTTTCCTAAATCTGATATAGTGATAACATATTCAGACAATCCTTATTTAGAAAATTTAGTTAAATTACCTCAAGTTAAAAAGGTTTTAATATATATGCTTAGTTATGGTATGTGTATTGAAAGGGAGCGCAATAATGTTTTAAATCCAAATGTTATTGTTATGTCTAGCACAAATAGAACTAAAGAACTTATAGAAAAAGAAGGGGTTAAATGCAATAATGTTGGGTTTGGTTTTTGTGGAGAAAATTTTTATCCTGATTATTCTATATTAAGGAAAAAGTATGCTATATTATTATGTCATAAATCTATTAATAAAAAATATGATTTAGGTGTAAAAATATGTAATAAGTTATTGTTAGAAAATTTAATTGATGGAGTTATCTCTTTTGGTACTTCTGAAAGTTATGATTCAAATATTCATCCTCAAAAAATGATTAAATTTTATAAAGATGCCACTAAAGATCAAGTTAGAGAGATTTTTTGTAGAGGATCTGTTTTTATAATGCCATCTATAACTGAAGGTCTTAATCTAACTCCAGTTGAATCTACTTTGTGTGGTTGTCCTGCAGTTATTTGTGATGGTGCTATTGGTGACTTATTTTTTAATGATAAGACTTGTTTAATTGCAGAAAAAAATAATTTTGAAGATATATATGAAAAATCTAAAAAAATACTATTGAATCCATATTATTCATTATTTTTTAGAAATAATATAAAAGATTTATTAAAGTATTTTACTTGGGAAAAAACAGTAGAGAATATAGAAAATTTAATTTAAATTATAGTAATATTGTAGGAGTTTCTATGATAGATTTTTTAGATTTAGGGTGTTCTATAGGAAGTATAGAATATAGTAAAAAAATATTTGGAGGAAAAAGTTTTTTAGGAGTAAATATAAATTCTTCAATTGTAAAAGAGTGTTGTGAAAAAGGTTATAATGTAGTTGAAGGAGATATTACTAATTTAAAAATACAATTACCTAAATGCAAATATATTACATCGCTTCATGTATTAGAACATTTAAATAATGAAGAAGAAGCTTTAAATGTAATAAAACTATATTCAAAAACAGCATTTGATTTTATGTATTTTTCTATACCTAATTTTGATGATGATAAATATTTGGAATCTTTAGGTTTAAAATTTTCGTGGTCTTATTATAGTGGACATAAAAATAAAATAACTACAGATATATTTAAAGATATTATATGCAATAAATTAAAACTTACAGCTAAATTTGGAAAATCTATTTTAGTAAAAAATAGTTTTGATAAAGAAATATTGCCAATTTCTGCCCCAATAGATACTTTGTTTTATGATGAAAGTTTAGGCAAAAAAGAGTATATAGATTTTAATAATATATATAGAGAAAATTATGTTTTTATAAAGTTAAGAGATATAAATTATTGGGAAGAATTAATTGAAACTAAATTATGGAGTAGGTAGAATGGATATTAATATTTATTGTGAAGAAATTTTTAAAATAATAAAAAATAATTTAAAATTTAAAACCCCATTTTTAGCAACAAGATATGGGGATGGTGAAGCTATTCTTCTTGAAAATAAAAATGAAAAATATATTAATCACATTTTTAAAAGACAATTAGGAAGAAATTTAGATTCTAAGGATATAAAAATTATAAGAGAAAATTTGGTTGAAACTCTAAATAATTCTGATTTAATAGGTATACCTACAAATAGGCATTTAAAAATAAAAGATGGATATTGGTCTAAAAGCATTGATATTTTAAATGAAAACTGTTCTATTAATATAAAACAGTTTGGCTCTATAGATTTTCATTATGAGTTTTTAAAAAATTGGGAAAATAATAATTCGTATTATGATTTATTATTAAATAATATGTCTGAATTATATGTTATAAATTGTAGAGATGTTGTAGATGGATTTTTAAGAAGATTTAATATAAATAAAGTTGAATTAATACTTACACCACCAGAAATTATGTTTGAAAATAGTGCTTATTTAGGTGTTCCACATTATCCTAATAGATTTTTTGAAATAAAAGATAAAATAAATTCTATGGGAAAATTAAATGGTAAATTATTGTTGTATGGTGCAGGTTTTATTGGTAAAATTTATGGTTTATTTTGGAAAAATAATGGTGGTGTAGCAGTAGATATAGGATCTGTATTTGATAAATTTGCAGGAAAAAATACTAGAGGTAAAGGATATGGACCTAATTCAATTGATTTAACATACAAACTTTAAAATGATATAATAGGATAAAATGAAAGTAAATATTATTATACCAGTACACAATCAGCA
>CAZAST010000195.1:0-4606 GCA_964487805.1 uncultured Syntrophaceae bacterium | reverse complement strand
ACCCAGAGCTACGTTCAGGCGATCGAGAAGGCGGGAGTGCGGGCAACGGTCCTGGATGTCGATTCATTCGCTCTGCAGACGGCGTATGAGGAGAACTATGATTTTGATGCCGATGACAGTATCGCCCTGGTCAATATCGGTTCCAGCCTCACCAACATAAATATCGTCAGGGACGAGGAATCTCTTTTAACGAGAAATATCAAGCTGGGAGGGGGTACCATCACGCGGGCGTTGCAGGGGAAATACGGGATTTCCTTCGAGGAAGCCGAGATGATAAAGCTTGAAGGGCCAGCTGGTGACGGCGAGAAGGTGGAGCGGATTCTTGATTATCTTGAGCCCATATTCCTGGAAATAGGGCGGTCTTTCGATTATTTCAGTTCCACCACGGTGGGAGGATCACATCTGAGCCGCATTCTTCTCAGCGGGGGATGTGCGGCGATCCCGGGTATCGCTGACGCCATGAAAGACAAGTTCAACTGCGAAGTGGAGCTGTTCAATCCTTTCAAGAATATACGGTACGATAAACATGTTTTCAGCCCGTCCTATATACGGGAGGTGGCACCTGTCGCGGCCATCGGAGTCGGTCTGGCCTTGAGAAGCTGGGAGGGTGCATGATACGGATCAACCTTCTTCCCTTTCGAGAAGAAAGGAAAAAAGCGACCGTTCAGCGTCAGATTGTCGCCGGAGGGGTCTCTCTGGGCCTGTTCCTCCTTATTTTGGTGATTTTTCACCTCTACATGGTTATGGGGGTTTCGAAACTGGAGGTGGAGGTGGAGTCCGCCCGCGCCCGCCTGACCGCTCTCACCAAAGTGACGGGAGACTTGGAAAGATTTAAGGCGGATAAGGAAATACTGAAAAAGAAGATAGGGATCATCACGGATCTTGAAAGAGGACGATCCGATGCGGTGCATCTTCTGGATGAACTTGCCTCCAGCATTTCCCCCCGGACGGAATGGATCACCGGCATTACTCGGAATGGCGCCACGTTGCGTGTAGAGGGAATGGCTGTCAATAATCCGGCCATAGCGCAATTCATGAAACGGCTCGAAGAGTCTTCCTATATCGGGACTGTCGATCTGATTGCGTCGAAACAGACCACGGTTTCAGGGGTAAAGCTGATGGGCTTTGTCCTTATGTGCACAACTGAAAAGGGATGAAAGATGGCGATTGGTCTGGAAGACATACAGCGCCTCTCAGGCGGCAAGAAGCTGCTGATACTCTTGGCGATTCTGCTCCTCATTGGCTATTTTTACTGGTTCTATCTCTTTCAGCCGTTCTTCGAGCGGCGGGCCCGGCTGGCGGGCGACCTTGAGACGGTGAACAGACAGATAGCCGTTCGGCAACAGGTGATGGGACAGATAGAGCAGCACAAGAAAGAGATCGCCGCGCTGAAGGAAGATCTGAAAATCATTCTGGCGAAGCTTCCGGAACAGAAGGAAATTCCCCACCTGCTCACCTCTGTCTCTGAAGCGGGGCGGAGCGCCGGGCTCGATTTCATCCTCTTCGAACCGATGGACCCTGTTCCGAGGGAATTTTATGCCGAGATACCGGTCAGGATTACCGTGGCGGGAGGATACCATGACATCGCCATTTTCTTCGACAGCATAGCGAATCTCCCGCGCATCGCCACCATAACGGATATGGAAATCAAAAAAGAGGGGAGCGGGGCAACCGGAGCCGGGATGCTGAAAGCCGATTGTTTCATGAAGATATACATGTTTCTGGAAGAGTCGAATGAGAAACCGGATGAAAAGAAACAGTAAATCTCCGTTACGGTGGGCTGCCATCGCAATCGCGGTAATCTTTCTGTGCCCCGCGACGGCCCCGGTTTTGGGCGCCGATACGGGCGATACCATAGGCCCCGGGGTCTACAGATACACGGTGGAGGGGAAACCGGATCCTTTCAAGCCGTTCATCGATATTGCGGAAGAGAAGGGAAAGAAAGAACATACTGAAACAACAGAGACGCATACAGAAACCGTTCCCCTTTCTCCCCTTCAGAAATTCGCCCTGGATGAGCTCCGCCTGACCGGGATTATCTGGAACGCGAATAAAAAGATTGCCGTCGTGCAAACACCCGATGGGAAACGGCATATCCTTCGCAGAGGGACTCCCCTCGGAATCAATGGGGGAAAAGTGGCAACCGTACTGTCCGACGGTGTCGTTGTGGTACAGAAGATAAAAGATTTTTCCGGAAACGTACGCACCGAACGAGTTGTTCTTGCGCTCAAGAAAAACGGGGTAAATCCATGAAATCAGAGAGAACCATACCTCCCTTTGTCCTTTTCCCCCTGGTGGGGCTGTTCTTCCTGTCCGGCTGTGCCGGAGTCGGAGAAACAATTCCCGAACGCTCGTCTGCCGAGGAACAGACTCTGCAGGAGGCGGACGTCGCTTGCGTCCGGAACGTGTTCCTTGAGAGGATCGACGGAAGGGAGCGGATGTCCATCCTCCTTTCCCACCCGCCGGACTTTACGGTATCGCGGGAATCCGAAACGCAGGTGTTAATTTCCCTGAAGGGAGTGTCTCTGCCGGATGCGGTGGAAAGGGAATACCGGGCAGACGGCCTGAGAAATCTCCGGAAAGTCGTCCTGTATGACAAGATAACGGAAAGAGCCAGGGAAGTGGGAGCGAGAGTGACGCTGAGGAAAATGGTTCCCTACCGGTACCTGAAAGAGGGCTCGCGAGTGGTTGTCGATTTTGATGTCTCCGCTTTTTCCCACGCACCGGCGTCTGATGGTGGCCCTGCCATACCCCCTCCTGTGGTCAGGAAGGGCCCCCTCCCGAAGGGCGCCGGGGATGGACGGATCGCCGCTAGAAACAGCCAGTACACGGGAGAAGAGGTCTCCCTCGATTTTCAGGACGCTGACATCAAGAGCGTCTTCAGACTTCTGTCGGAGATAAGCGGATTCAGCATCGTCGCTGGGCCGGCTGTCAAAGCCGAGGTGACGATTCACATGAAAAATGTCCCCTGGGACCAGGCCCTCGATGCCGTTCTGGAGACAAACGGTCTCGGGAAGAAGGAATCGGGGCGGGTCATCACGATCCTCCCCATTGAAGAACTGAAGAAGGCCGAGGAGGAACAGAAAGCAAAGGATGTCGACGAGGGACGGCTCAATCAGATTTCCATAGAGGCCAAGATCGTCGAGGTGACGACAACCTTCGCCCAGGAACTGGGTATCCGGTGGGGAGCCGGTCTCCAGTCGGGGAATTTCGCCGGTGGGATCGGGAGCTCCTCCTCAGGGACCGTAACGACCATCCCGGGCGGATCGGGGGTGGGGCTGACCGGGAGCAATGTGGCGGTTAACTTTCCGTCCGCTGCCGCGGCCGCCACACCGGCAATCGGTCTGTTGTACGGAACGAGCAAGATGATCCTGGATGCCCGCCTGTCGGCCTTGGAGAATAACGGCGAAGGGAAGATCATCTCGTCTCCCAAGGTCACCACTCTGGACAGCGTGACGGCGACCATCAAGCAGGGGGAGGAGATCCCTTATACGGTGACAGACACCGACGGCAAACAGACGACGGAGTTCAAGGAGGCGACCTTGAAGCTGGAAGTGACGCCGAAGATAACCTCGGAAGGGAAGATTTCCATCAAGGTGAATGCCAGCAACGATTACGCGGATTGGGAGACCGATCCGGCAACAGGCTTGCGCATTGAGACCCCCCCTATCAACACCAGTTCGGTCGAATCGACGGTGGTGGTCAGAGACGGGGATACGATCGTGATCGGCGGCGTATATAAGGAGACGGCGATCGATTCGGTGACGGGGGTCCCCGTCCTGTCCCGCATACCGATTCTGGGATGGCTCTTCAAATACAAGACGGTGAGCAACGAAAAAAGGGAACTCCTCATATTTGTCACCCCGAGGGTAATCCCCGAAGAGGGGTGACCATCCGATTGCTTATTATTCCGGGGACCCGGTGTATTGGGCTTTTACCGTGGTGTGAATGCCCCCACGCACATTGAAGGCACCCACGACAGAGACCCTCCGGGGGCGTATGATTTTCACGAAATCGTCGAGGATCGCGTTGACCGCTTCCTCGTGGAAGATTCCCCTGTCACGGTAGGAATTGAGGTATATCTTCAGAGATTTGAGCTCTACCAGGAAGGCGTCCGGAACGTAGTTGATCAGTATCTCCGCGAAGTCAGGCTGCGCCGTCATGGGACAGAGACAGGTAAATTCCGGGAACCGCATGGATACTTCGTATTCACGCTTCCTGTAGATGTTTTCGATCGCTTTCATAGAGCCTCACCATGAGGTAGCAGATGGGGGTGTCGAGAAGGGCGATACCGACCTTCACCGCGTACTGGCTGAGAATCATCACGCCGATCGTCGCCGGGGGGACCGTTCCCCAGAAGGCTATGCCTATGAAGAGAACGGAGTCGATCATCTGGGAAACGACCGTTGATAGATTGTTTCTGAGCCACAGGTGTCTCCCCGCCGTTTTGTTCCTCCACCAGTGAAAGGCCCAGACGTCGTGATTCTGCGAGATCAGGTAGGCGATCATTGATGCCAGGACGATCCGCGGGGTCGATCCGAGAATGGCGGTATACGCTTCCTGGTGTTTCCAGAATCCCGCCGGAGGGAGAAGCCTGCCGGCCAGT
>CAZAST010000194.1:0-4611 GCA_964487805.1 uncultured Syntrophaceae bacterium | reverse complement strand
GCTCTGTTGGTAGACACGATTTTTATGTAGGCAATATTTTTGCAATGACTATACGTGGAACAAAAGTAGGAATAGGAACTACAAACCCAATTGAAGCATTAAGTGTTAATGGTGCAATTAATATAGCACAAAAGGTTACAATGCAATATAACCCAACAGAAGGGTCATTAGACTTTATATTTTTATAATAACTGAGAAAGAGAGTTTTAAAAATGTCTAAAGTAGCAAGATTATATGATCATGGAGAATTTAATGTTCAATCTTTTGATGAACGTGCTCCTACTGTATGTAAATATAATAAAATTACTGTTCAGTCTGCAAGTTTTCAGGTAGGTCAGGGTTTAATTTATATTAATGATGTTCTAATTAGAAATGTTAGTAGAAGTTGGGCAGCTGTTAGATTAGATCAGTATGGTGAATTAGTAGATAGTATATACAAAGATGTATGGGGATATGCTGAACAAGGAATAGAGTTCTGGAAATACTTAGAGAGTACACCAGCTGGATGGACTTTAATTATTGTTACAGGAGATGAACCTCTTAACAATTCGTGGTATTTTGTAGATACGTTAGAACGTTATGGATTTATTAAAGTTAGAAATTTAAATAGTCATTCAGCATGGGCTGGTATTGTTAGAAAGGGAGATAGAGTAATAATGGAGGAATATGCACCTATTCATCCAGCTCTTATAAATAAAACAATATATGAACCTAAAGGATTTGTAAAATTTCTATTTGATGGACAATATAAAGCTTCTAATGGTTATGGTAGTGAATCCCCAATAGTTTATCGTAAGTCATTTACAAAAACAAGTACACGTAGTTATGATGTAATGCCTATAACATACGCAGCTAATACTCCCTTTATTTTTGAGTGTGAATTTAAACCTAATTGGGATTGTCAAGATGATAAATATTTAATTGGGTTTGCTGAAAATGAATCATTGCCATATACTACATGGAATTTAGGAATTTATAATGGAAGGTTGTGGACTTATCCAGATATATATGATACAACAGCTGTAATATCTCAAGGTGTTAAATATTATTTAAAATTAGTTTATGATGGTTCTATATTAAAAGTATATTTAGATGGAGTTTTAAAAAATACAAGAATTGTAAATATAGCAGCATCAACTCAGGTTAGAATATGCGAATATCAAAATTTAGCTGAAACAAATAGTAATTGGTTTATTGGGGATGTTTGGAATTGGAAATTATCTATAAACCCTATAATTAATGAAGGTACTACAATTAGTCAAAGAGGAATGGCATGTGAAGAAAGGACATACAATTTAATGCCTAATCCTCATCCTGATACAAAAGTTTTTTATAATTATGATGGATGGGAAGTTGTTCATTTATTAGATACTAGAGTTACACCAGATTTCACAGATTGGTTAACTGATTGTTTTGTATCTGGTGAGAATCAGGCAGGAGTTGTTTATACTTTAAGTTTTTGGGGAAAAGGGAATATGTTAATAGGGTGGGAGAATACTGGAATAACGATAAATTGGTTAGAATCTCCAACCCCAAGTATCACTAAATATCAAAGATATGTGGCTCAGGTATATGCTAATTCTAACGTAAGTACAGAGTTATTTAGGCTTTATTATTATTATAATATTCATGATGCATATCTTTATATAGCTAATCCTCAAATTGAAAGAAAGTATAGACCATCAGAATATACTCCAAAAGTTAGAAATTTAATTACTAAACCAATTGAAAATTATGGTGCTTGGACTTCTAATCAGTGGTGGTTACATGGTGCATCAAGCGCAACTGTAGAACAGATAGTAAATCCTTTTGGTGCTACAACTTATGTATTAAAAGGTACTACAGCTGGGCCTGGAATATATTGTTATCCTCCACATTCAAGAGAAAATTTTATAACAGGACAATTATATGTTGGAACTTTTTGGATGAAAAACTCTATTGTTGGTACTACTGGTTATGTACATATTAGAAATGCAGATGAAGGTTGGCAACCACCAGCATCATTATGGATAACTATTAGTGCAACAGATAATTGGCAAAAATATACATATTATTGGTATGCTAATTACCCAGAAGAAATGCATACATACGCTATAACGAATGCTTATATTTATGGTGTAGAAGTCTATGCTGTTTCTAAAGATAATGGAAATTTACAAATTCCTTTAGAATTGCCAAGTGGAGACTTTACTTTATTTGGAATAAAAACTCATTCAAAATTTGAAGGAACTGAAAGGGTACAAGCTTTAGTTCGTAGTGGAAATACTTTTAAGTTTTACGAGAATGGAGTTGAGACAAATGCGTATCAAAATACATATAGAAGATATGATTGTAAATCTTTAGGAATTGGTAGAATAGCATATTCGGCTGATTATTATTATGATCCTGATAATACATCTTTAATTGCAGATTCTATTTATGATACAATGAATCTTAGTGTAGATAATGAAGCAAGATATTATAAAACTTGGGTTTTTTGTAGCTCAGATGTTACTACTATTCATAGGTATGCTAGTGATAATTATGGTGCTATAAGAGTTAATAGTGGAACTGAACAATCTTTAGGAGATTGGAATTGGCAAACTAATCCAGATATTACTATTACACTTAAGCAGGGTTGGAATTTAATAGAATATATGTGGATGGATGGTGATTCTGGTGGTGGTTTTTATTTACAAATAGGAACTGCAATTCATAGTTTACCTGAAGTTTTATATATGACTTCTGAAATGCCTGTTGAATTTTTAAAAAATAATAGAATAGGATATAATAGTAGATCTAACGTTATTGCTAAAGATGTAACAATTTATAATTATGCTTTATCAGATAAAGAAATAAAAGAAATGAGTGTAGGAAATACTTTTAAATTAACGCCAGAAGGTTATTTTAAAAGTATAAAAGTTAAAGAGGAAAGAAGTTTTCCAATTGACGGAGCATATTATTTCCCATTAGCTGAGGCTTCTGATTCTAAAGCAATAGCTGTTAATCATGTTAATTTAGAATATGAGAGAGGATGTGTGTATGCAGGACAAGCAACTACTAATTTATTTTTAAATCCAAAATTAGAAAATATAGGAAGTTGGGGAGCATCAAATGATGGGTTAATATCTGCATCAGATTTGCCTAATGAAGGTTTACCATCTTATAATAAATATTGTACTAAAGTTACCGCACCAACTCAATATGGAAATTTAATGCAATATCCAACATTAGTTGCTGGACAAATTTATACTTTATCATCTTGGATTTATTGTCCTACTGGTCTAGATGCTGCTATATATGTGTGGTATAATAATCCTTGGTTAGGTATAGGTGGAGCTTTTACAGATTCTTACGAAAAAGATAAATGGGTTCGAAAAATATTTACTTTTACAGCCCCTTCAGCAACGATATATAATGTTTCAGCAGGATTTCTTGGAGTACCAGGAAGTATTTATGCTTGTAGAGCACAAATAGAAAATAAAGGATATGCTACTCATTGGACAAATAGTAGTAGGGGGGCAAGTAGATTATGGTTTAATCTTTATTATAAACTTGGATTAGATTGGAGTGGAGATTGGACTATTATTTATTGGAAAAAACCTATTGGAACATATACAGGTGGATTAGATGGGTATAATATATCATCATTTGGTTGTGGCGATAATTCTGTTGGTGGTGGATATTTATGGTTTGGAAAAGAAAATGGATCTAATAAATTACGTGCAGGTATTAATTTTTATGATTATGGATCAGATTTTAACCCTATTAATTATTTTGGGAAATGGGAAATGGTAAGTTTAAGAAAAAATGGTAGCAATATTAATGTTTCTGAATGGGGAATAGATGGAATCAAAAGGCGTTATATTGATTTAACAGACCCAATTCCTTCAGCAAATTATTTTGTTACTCAATACGGGTTTGATTTTAATTTAGGTGGATGGCATAATCCTGAAAATCAGAATGATTCTTATTATAAAGATTTAATTATTTATAAATCAGCATTAACGGATGGGCAAATAGAAAATATTTATGATGTAAAAACCAGCATATATAAAGATTGTATAAAAATTCCGTTTTTTAGAGAATATATGTAAAATTAAGGGGGAGTTATGTCAGATTTAAGGGGTGGATCAACAGTAGGTGGAAACATAATATATCATGATGGTAATAGAGAATATCATGCAGGAAGAGATACTATTGAAAGATATGTTTTTGGTGATGTATCTGTAGCAACTTTAATGTATTATAGAGTTCCAAGGGCTTGTAAAATTGCCGAGATACAGGCTTCGTTAGCTGGTTTACCTACAGGACAAGCTTTTGTTTGTGATGTTAGAAAAAATGGATCAGCAGCTACAGATAGTGTTACGATATCGGATGCTGGAATCGTAATAGGAACAGGAGCTATAGCTATTAATGGGGTTTATTCTACTAAGGGTTCAGTAGATCCTGCAGTATCAGACTTAGTTGAGGGTGATGTTTTAAATTTTTTTATAACTTCTGTAGGAAGTGGATTACCAGGATCATATTTTCAGTTGCTTGTAAGATTAGTTTAATAAAATATATCTTATTTTTTGTAGGATTAAATTTATAGTATTTTATAGAAGTAATAAACTTAAATGTTATAAACGT
>CAZAST010000193.1:0-4612 GCA_964487805.1 uncultured Syntrophaceae bacterium | reverse complement strand
CGTCCTGTTGATCATCTCCTCCGTTGACAGGGCATTTCCTCCGGAGATCGTCGTTTTGGCCATTGTATGTGTCCCTGTTTTCTATATCCTCCTCGAATCCATCTGGCGCAGGACTACCATAGAACCGGACGGTGTCAGGATACGAAAATTGTTCAGAGAGCGGTATCTTCTCTGGGAGGAGATTACCAATATCGACGTTCTGGCCGTGCGCAAAAAGGTGTATCTGCTGCTCACCACCACAAAAGGATTTCATGCTCTGGCCAATTCTCACGGCCAGTTTACTTCCCTTGTCCGGGATATTGTCAGGAATGTCGATCCCGGCAGGATCGAAGCGCGGGTGCAGGATGTTATAGAGCATCCGGTTGTGAGAATATCAGATGTGGTATCCACGTGGATTGCCGCCGCTATCCTCCTGGGGGCGATAACCCTGAAAATTCTATATTAAAACATTATTTCTAGAATGTGTATTCCACCCACAAGGAGCACTCTATGGGAAAGTATGAACGAAACGGGGCGATATCCAATAACGGAACGAATGATTCCTCCTTTCCCCTCATAGAAGAAGTCTTCGAGAAAAAACTCGATGAGGTTGTTACGATACTTGGAGCCGGACGATACGGAAGTGAGGGAGTATATGATGAAGTTCTGTCGATGGTGGAGAAGGCCCTGATCAGGATTGCCATGAAGCGCTCCAACAATGTCAAAACCGCCGCTGCTGATTTTCTCGGGATAAATCGGAACACCCTGCACGGGAAGATAAAAAAACTGAACCTCTGATTACCGTCCGGGAGCCCATCCGATGGTGCTCCTCAGATCTAATGCCTGTCCGGCGACCAATAAGCAATCCGACCGGTTTTTTTGAAGTCCGTTCATTCTCATCCTCTTTCAAGAGGATTCACACCGCTCAGGATGCGGACCATCTGATCATGTATCGTGCCATTCGATGCGACGATACTGGAGGCGTCGAGTCGGTAGCCTTCCCCTCGGATGTCGGTTACTGTCCCCCCTGCCTCGCTGACAAGAAGCCATCCTGCCGCCGTATCCCAGGGATGCAGTTTCAGCTCCCAGAAACCATCGAAACGTCCCGCGGCCGTATAGGCCAGATCAAGTGCGGCTGATCCGGCGCGACGGATTCCCCGGGCCCTCAGGACCATTTCAGAAAAATAATTGATATTGTTCACGGGACTTGTCCGTATGTCATAGGGGAAGCCCGTTGCCAGGAGGCTCTCCGCAATTTTCGTTGTCTTGGAAACGGTTATCCGGGAACCGTTACAAAAGGCACCTTCACCCGTGCCCGCCGCAAACAGTTCGTCCGATATGGGGTTATAGATAACACCGGTTACAATCTGACCATCTTTCTCAAAGGCAATGGAGACGCAAAACATGGGGAAGCCATGGGCGTAATTCGTCGTGCCGTCCAGCGGATCTATGACCCATCGACAGCGTGACCCTTTTTCTGTCGCCACTGTCTCCTCGGAAAGGATATCGTGGTCGGGGAATCGTCTGCTGATTTCTCCTATGAGCAGTTCTTCGGACATCCTGTCCGCTTCCGTGACGAGATCGATCTCTCCCTTGTAGTCGATCCTGTGACTCCCCGAGAAACGTTCCCTCAGCAATGCCCCCGCCTTCCGGGCTATGGATGCCGCAAAATCCCCGTACTCCGCCATGTTCTCTCACCTCGTTTCGTATGGTCGGGAAAAGGTCTTACCACGAGACGAGAAAAATGTTGAGACAATTTCTATTGCGTCCCCTGTGGATTAATGATAAATAATTCGACCTTTAGCACGTTCCGGGATTATGGGATATCGACTGGTATGGATGAAAAGAAGCACACCGGTAATGCGCCGGATGTGAAAGCGGGCGCAATTGAAACGGGAGACACGGGCGGCATGGTGGAAGAAACCGGGCTGGACCTGCGCGCAATACGAGAATCCCGGGGGCAAACCCTGCAAGATCTGTCCGCTGCCACGAAAGTCAATCCTCATAATCTTAAAGCTATCGAAGAGCAGCGGTTCGACGTGCTCCCCGAGCCGATCTATGCCCGGGCTTTCATCGACATGTATGCGAAGGCCCTTGATCTCGATCCGAAAAAGATACTTGCGCGATATGATCAATATCTCGACACCCTGGAACCGGGAGAAGATAACTATAAAGTTATCAAAAGGATCACCGGTAAGAGGCGGCACATGGCGGTCTGGTTACGGGTTGTCCTCATAGTGGGGTTGATTGCTCTGGCAGGGGTTTACTCATTCTATCAATGGCATCTGGGGAGCCGTGGGGATGAAGAACCCATATCCCCTGCGGCGCAGACAGAACCTGCCGGGAAGCCTCAACCCGGGGCAGGTGAGACCTCCGACGGGGAGCAGAGCGAAATGGAACCCAAGAGAGAACTCTCCCCGCCGTCGGCAGAAAGCCCACAGCCCGTAGATCTTTCAGCGAGCGAGCCAGCGCCAGAGGTGAATCGGGTGATTACGGGAGAGATCACGCCGCCTGTTGAAGTTCAACGTCCAGCCGTTACAGCTGAAAAGCCTATGGTGAGCCGTGAGCAGCCGACACCCGAAGAGGCACAGAAGGAAGACACTATCGCCCCCGAGGAGGCTGCTTTGACTGTGGAAGAACCGTATGTCCTTGTGGTAGAAGCATCAGAACTGACCTGGATACAGATTTCAAAAAATGGGGAACCTTCATTCGAGGTGATGCTGAAGCCGGGAGAGCGTATTACGGAGAAAGCATCGGAGCGTTTTGATCTTCTCATCGGCAATGCGGGTGGTGTCGATATCCGGTTTCAGGGGATGTCACTCGGCCCTCTGGGAGGACACGGCCAGGTCATCCGCCTGACCTTGCCTCGGAACCGGTGAAACAATGGGAACCCCCGTACCGTTATCATAAGAAGCTCAGAGAGGTGAATTGCATATGTTCGGAATAGGTATGCCCGAGTTGGTGATCATACTGGTCATTATCCTGATCATCTTTGGCGCCGGAAAGCTCCCCGAAATAGGAGGGGCTATCGGCAAGGGTATCAGAAACTTCAAAAAATCATTTAAGGAAAACGATGAGGTGGATGCCGCCGAAGACCCCAAGAAGATCAAGGAAGAAGAAAAATAAAAATGCTCCGCAGCCGATTTCGGAGCGGAGCATTGATCGATTTTAAATAAGGCAAATGCCTTAAAAAGGAACATCGTCTTCGGGTATGTCTATACCGGCTGATGGCGGCATCCCGCCACCGAATTCATTGCCCTGATAGGAGGAACCGGTCCCTTGTTCTTTGCGCTCCAGCATCTGCATGTTGGAGGCGACTATCTCCGTGGTGTATCTCTTGTTTCCGTCCTTGTCATCCCAGGCCCTTGTCTGAATCCTGCCCTCGATATAGACCAGCCGCCCTTTGGCCAGGTAGTTTCCGCAAATCTCGGCAAGTTTTCTGAACGTCACGATCTTGTGCCACTCTGTTTTCTGAACCTTCTCTCCGTTCTTGTCCTTCCATTGCTCATCGGTGGCAAGGTTGAAATTGGTTACCATGGTACCATCCTGGGTGTAGCGCACCTCCGGGTCCCCCCCCAGTCTCCCAATCAATATAACCTTGTTAACCATTCGTCTCTCCTGTGAACATCTCTTTTGTCCTCACATAGTACAGAATGAGCGGCACTGTCAAACGAATTATATGCCGGGGGCACGGCAGCCACAACGGCACGCATTTCCGTTGACTTCGCCTCTTTTATTCTGTATGAAAATCGAGCACATCCGTCGTGTGCGCCGAATACCGTACCCGGTTGCAGCGGCTCAGGACTATTTTTTTCAAAAGAGGAGGGGCGTCAATTGGATGTATGGGAAGGAATCCTGCTGGGGATCGTACAGGGACTGACGGAATTTCTGCCGGTGAGCAGCTCAGGGCATTTGGTAATCATACAGAGTGCCATACCCGGATTCCGACAACCGGGTGTCCTCTTCGATGCTGCGCTGCATTTCGGAACACTTCTGGCAGTCACCTTCTTTCTCAGGAGGGAAATCCTTGAAATTCTCAGGGCATTGATTCCCGTCGACCGGACCCGTCAGGAGCATACCCGCGCACGAATCCGCCCCGGTCGAACAATGGCTCTCTATATCCTCATCGCAACCCTATGTACCGGGATTATCGGTCTTGCGTTTGAAGAGAGGATTCATACGCTCTTCACCTCCCCCCGGACGACTGCCGTCATGCTCCTCATCACCGGCGTCCTGCTCTTTCTTTCCGACCGTTTCCCCAGAGAGCGGAAAGAACAGGACATGAACATCACGGACAGCATCGTTATCGGGATCGTGCAGGGGATGGCCCTCATTCCGGGGATATCCCGGTCCGGCTCCACGATCACGTTTGGAATCTTCAGGGGTCTCGACGGGGCCGCCGCCGCCCGGTTTTCATTTCTGCTTTCCATACCCGCGGTTCTGGGCGCTCTGATTCTCGAATCGCGATACATAGAAGGGGTCCCTCCTGCCGAGGTGCCAACATATCTTGCCGGCATGGTTGCGGCTGCCGTGACGGGTTTCCTGACGCTTGGCCTGCTGCTCTTCATCATCAGGAAACGAAAGCTGCGCATCTTTGCTTACTACTGCTGGATTCTGGGCATTTCCACGTTGA
>CAZAST010000192.1:0-4685 GCA_964487805.1 uncultured Syntrophaceae bacterium | reverse complement strand
CCGGTTCTCCCTTTGAGTCTGCTATGAAGAGTTCGATGGGGGCGCTCCGCCCGGGATCGAATACCCCTGAAGCGAGAATAACGGCGTCAAGGACATGGTTTCCGTAGGATGCGTATTTCCCTGTCAGGGGGAGAACGCACCCGAGCGCCGTGCGCTGCACCAGCCTCGCGGCGGCTATCCTCCTGCCGAGAGTCTTCCCTTCCGTGAACAGGGGGTGCCGGCTGTCCGGAAGAAAGCGGTCCAGATATTCCTGCGCCCCGTCAAAGTCCCTCACCCGGTATAACGCAGAGGCGAGCGCGTAGAGGAGATATCCCGACGGGTATCCCCACCGGTACTCCCTCTCCAACTCCCTCAGCTGGTCCAGAGAGAGTTCCGTGGTGATGATCTTCTCCGCCTCCTTTTTCACCCCCTCTTCAAGCGGTTTGTCCGGTTCGCTTTTGAGTGACTTCAGGTACCAGTTCAGCGCTTCTCTGTGCTTGCCCGCTGCTGTGAGGATATCGCCCTTCAGGGACTCCAGGTTGGGTTTGAGGCGCTCGGGTATCGTGCCCGCGAGGAGTTCTTTGACGATTGTGTCCGCCGTTTCGTACTTTCCCAGAGCGGCATGAGAACGGGCGAGATGGTAGCGGGCTTCAAGATAGAGAGGGTCATCCTCGAATCCGCGGGGGATGAGGACCAGATCTTTGATGGCCCGAGCGTACTCTTCGCGGGTTGCCAGGATCTCTCCTCTTCTCAGGTGAGCGACGAATGCCGCCTTGCCCGATGGAAAGCGCTCGAGCATGATTCCATACAGCTCCATCGCCCTGTCGAGCCGGCCCTCCTTGAATGCCGACTCGGCGCTGTTGAATGCCCGAACTGCTTCTCCCGACATCCCTTCCGTAATAGGCCGGGGAATCATCTCCTTCACGGGAATCCCGGCGCAGCCCGCGGCGAGCAGCAGGGCTGCCGCCAAAAATATGAAAACTATCCGTGATGACCGGTTCATACGCATCTCATTCATCCAGCGAGCCAATGTATCGCAGTACCTCCTCCGCCAGCGGGGGAGAATCGATATAGACGGAGAGTTCGCGATTGTATTTAAGAGCGGAATTCGTCAGATTGTGACTTCCCAGGAATATGTACCGCCCGTCTATGACAGCTGCCTTCGTGTGGGTGGTAACGCGCTGAGAGTCAAAGATTACCTTGATCCCTTTTTCTTTCAGCCGCGCCGCCGTTTCACGGTTACTCGCGTCCACCGATGAATCCTCCCCGCCGTTTCCCCTTTCAAGAATAATCCGAACCAGTACCCCCCGCTCGGCGGCGAGCCCCAGAGCGGCAAGGACCCTGTCCGGTCGGTTCGTGCTGTACCCGTTTGTCTTGAACAGGAAGAAGGACATGACGATCTCCCGCTTCGCTTCGCCCACCGACCTCATGAATGCCTGGAAATACTCTCCGTCCTCGAGCAGTGTGATATGCCGTTCGTCCGACGCGTGCAGGAATACCGGTCCCGCCATCCCGAGGATGAGGATGAAGATGAGGACGGTGCGAAAGACCGGGACGTACAGAGTTTTCCCATTCATTTTATCTGGCATCCTTTACTGGGGAGTGATACTACATAAATCGACCAGGGATGTCGACACAAAAATAGCCCGCAGCTGGACCCGCGGGGCTCTTCCCTGCTGAGGGTCAAGATGTTGGATGAAAGGGAAAAGGACAACTGGACAAGCTGGCTGCCATATTCATATCTTCTTTCATTATCGGCCTGTCGGGGGCGCTGATGCCGGGGCCGGTCCTGACCGTGGCCATCAGTGAAACGGCCCGGCGGGGCTTCCGGGCGGGGCCAATGATCGTTCTGGGGCATGCTCTTCTTGAGATAACCCTGATCGGCTTCCTTATTGTGGGGTTCGCCGATATGATCAAAAAGCCCGGATTGATGGGGATAGTGGGGATTGCGGGAGGTGCGGTGCTCCTCTGGATGTCTTTCAACATGCTCAGAGGGGTCCGGCACCTCAGCCTCGATCTCACAGGCGGGAAGAGCGCGTGGGGCGGTCCGGTAACGGCGGGTATTCTGACAAGCCTGGCGAACCCTTACTGGATCATCTGGTGGAGTACCATCGGTCTGGGATATGTCATTATTTCCATGCAATTCGGATTCATCGGTCTGGCGGCCTTCTTCACCGGACACATCCTTTCGGATCTGGCATGGTACAGCACTGTCTCGCTGCTCGTCACGCGAGGAAGACAATATATCAGTGACCGAGTCTACCGGGGTGTTATCATCGCCTGCGCCGTAATGCTCATCTTCTTCGGGATCTATTTTGGCGTGACCGGCATCCGATTCCTCACATGAGGGACAAATGGAAGATCCCTGTCACCACAAACATGTGAATGGGACTGAGCGGCTCGTCTGAGGGTACATGCCTTCTACATCTCGAATCTCCCCATCGTTACCTTCCTATAACACTTGCTTTTCAAGGAAAAAGATGGAAGCAAGAAAAAACGCTTGACAGAAACTTTCCACCGGCGTATTTATTTTGGCAATCCTAAACTTTATGGAACGTGAGGTGAAACATGACGGCAGTTGATGTGTTGACGGCAAGCCTGGAGGATTACCTGGAAGCCATTTTCCATATTATCAGAGAGAAACAGGCGGTACGCCCCAAGGATATCGCCAAGCGGCTCAAGGTAAGCAATTCATCGGTAACGGGTGCCCTCCGCTCTTTGTCCGACAAGGGACTGATCAGCTATGCGCCGTATGACGTAATTTCCCTGACTCCCGACGGGCAGGCGGTTGCCAAGGATGTTATACGTCGTCACGAGGCTCTCCGCGATTTTTTTGTTAAGGTCCTCTCGGTAGAAGAGACAGATGCGGATACGGCAGCCTGCCAGATGGAGCATTCGATTCCTCCGGTTATCCTGGAGCGGTTCATCGATTTCGCAGAGTTCATAGAAGTCTGTCCCCGGGCGGGGGCAAAGTGGATAGCCGGATTCGGGTATCAGTGCGATCAGGGAAGCACGCAGGAGAATTGTGAGCAGTGCGTCGCGACAGTCCTGGAGGAGGTGCGAGAACGCATACGGCAAGGAGGGAAAAAGCCAGTGAAGACGATGACGCTGAACAATTTGAAGAAGGGTCAGAAAGGCAAAGTACTGAAGATCAGTGCCCACGGCGAGACGACCAAGCGGATCGTTGAGATGGGGGTAACACCCGGCGCCGTCGTTGAGGTTGAACGGGTTGCTCCCTTGGGGGATCCCATTGATATTAAGGTGAAGGGGTATCACCTTTCTCTCCGGAAGGAAGAGGCCGGGGGAATCGAGGTTGAGACGCTTTGCACTGAATTCGAGAGGTGTTGAAGGTGCCATTATCAATTGTGCAGTCAGGAAGACGGGTACGGCTCGTTTCTGTTGACGCGGGCTGCGGACTTTGCGGCAGGCTGACCGCTATGGGGCTGGTTCCCGGAGTGGAGATTGAAGTGGTTCAGAACTCCATTCGGGGCCCCTTTCTGATAGAGGTGATGGGGAGTCGGATCATGCTGGGGCGGGGGATGGCCCGGAAGATCACAGTAGAGTAAATTTTTTTGTATTTTAATTTAGGCATACCTAAAAAGTTAAGGATAGACAAATTAAATACCGGAAAGATGAGAGGAGGAGAAGAAAAAGATGAAGCGCAGGATAGTCGTTGCCCTCGCGGGCAACCCGAATTCCGGGAAGACTACCATATTTAATGAATTGACCGGCGCTCGCCAACATGTCGGAAATTATCCCGGTGTGACGGTGGAGCGTAAGGAAGGGTGGTGTTGCCACGGCGAGGTCGAGTTGCAGGTAGTCGATCTGCCCGGAACATACAGCCTGACGGCCTACTCCGCCGAGGAACTGGTGGCCCGAAACTTTATTCTAGAGGAGAGGCCGGATGTCGTTGTCGATGTCATCGACGCGTCGAATCTGGAGAGGAATCTGTACCTCGCGGTGCAGCTCATGGAACTGGGGGTGCCTCTGGTTCTGGCATTCAATATGAGCGATATGGCACGGGCGCGTGGATACGAATTGGACATCGACAAATTCTCAGGCTTTTTCGGAGCGGACATTGTCGAGACTGTCGGACACAAGGGTTCCGGAATGGATAAACTGCTCAATGCCATAGTGGAAGCGGCCGATCGTCGAGCTGAAGCGTGCCGTGATCCCGAACGGACGGATAACAGTATGATGCTTTCCTCGCGGGTCAGTATCCGGGGGCTTTCAGCCGCCGCGGCGGTGCGCTACGGGCGGGAAATCGAGGCGGAGATGGAGCGGATCGAGTCTCTGCTGAAGGAGAACAACGTGGAAAATGGACGATACGATACCCGCTGGCTTGCCCTCAAACTACTCGAAAATGACGGACAGCTTCGGGCCGCGGTTGCCGCTCCAGTGATTAACGAACAGATTGACGCGAGTATCGCGCGGGTCGAAGCAGTGCGGGGAGAATCGGCAGAAACCGCCATCGCGGCCGCGCGTTACGGATTCATCGCCGGGGCGTGTCAGGAAGCGGTCCGCTCGACCATAGAATTTCGCCGGACCATATCGGACCGGATAGATGCCGTCGTCACGAACCGGCTCCTCGGCATCCCGGTTTTCCTCGGCTTGATGTACCTCGTCTTTCAGCTGACGTTTACTCTGGGCTATTCACCCATGGGATGGATCGAGGATCTGTTCGGCTGGATGGGGACCACGATCGA
>CAZAST010000191.1:0-4690 GCA_964487805.1 uncultured Syntrophaceae bacterium | reverse complement strand
ATTCAGACATTTATCTTTTTCTAAAACGCTACAGCGCGGAGAGCATACATGGGATATGTGACGAAAAAATTACCATTAATCGGTGTTCCTGAAGCAATTCTCACAAAAACGGTTGGTGCCGTCCGGAAGCGTGCGGCAAAAGCCACGGATATCAATGACCATCTGGAAACCATCTTCATCGAGTGCTTGAATATACAGCCGCGACTTATTGTGGAATTGGGAGTGGGGGATGGCGAATCCACGTTTGTTCTGGAACGCGTGGCCAAATTGTGGAAGGCAAAACTGATCAGTGTCGACATTGCCGACTGTAAAAACGTTTCGTTCTATCGTGACAGAATATTTGTTCAAAAAGATGATATCGAATTTGCAGGTCAGTTCAGGGATTTTTGCAACGAGAATCATACTGAACCATCCATAGATATCCTCTTTATCGACACGAGCCATCTGTATGAACATACCGTTGAGGAAATCCGTAACTGGTTTCCATTCCTGGCGGGCCGCAGCAAGGTAATCTTCCATGACACCAATATGAAGGAGACCTTTCACCGAAAGGATGGCAGCACAGGGCTCGGGTGGGATAATCAAAGGGGCGTCATACGGGCGATAGAAGAGCATCTCGGTCAATCTTTCGATGAAGAAACCGATTTTGTTCAAATGGCGGGCGGGTGGTTTGTGAGGCATTATGCTCACTGCAGCGGACTGATGATCATGGATAGATATGAAGGGTAAAACGCCTCTCTCGATAGCCATTATCACAAAGAACGAAGCGGAAAATCTGCCTGATTGTCTGGCAGGCGTTGCCTTTGCCGATCAGATCGTCGTGGTGGATTCCGGCAGCACGGATGATACGGTGAAGATCGCCGCCGATCTTGGGTGCGATCTGTTCTCCGAGCCCTGGCGGGGATTCGGCCCCCAGAAGCAGTTCGCCGTCGACCAATGCAGGAACCCGTGGGTGCTCGTCCTTGATGCCGATGAACGGATACCCCCCGCAACCGCCGATGTCATCCGTGACATTGTTTCAAAAGAACAGGGAGAAATCGCCGGGTACCGCTTTCCCCGGAGAAACTGGTTTCAGGGCCACTGGATCAGACATCTGTGGAGCGGAGACCGAATCGTGCGATTGTTTCTCAAAGAGCGGGGCCGCATGACTCCGGCGGCCGTCCATGAATCAGTGGAAGTCGACGGCGTGGTGGAGGATCTGGATTCTCCCATTGAACATTATACGGAAAGCGATCTGAGTAAAATCCTGATCAAGATCGATCATTATTCCACCCTTGGCGCCCGGGAGGCCTTCGAGAGTGGCAGGCGATCATCGATTTACGGCGCCTGCGGCCGCGCGGCGCTTACCTTCCTTCAGGACTATTTCCTCCGGCTCGGGTTTCTTGACGGGCCCCAGGGACTTACCCTCTCCGTTACCGATGCCGTCAATAAATTCTTCAAGTATGCCAAGTTGAGCACACTCCACAGGCAGGCCCGATCGGCAGAGCGAGGCCGGTAGGAGGTCCCCGCCGCATGGACATCACCATCATCATAATCAACTGGAATACGCGGGAGCTCCTGTGCGATTGTCTGCGATCCGTCTATGAAACGATCGGGGACGTGACCTTCGAAATCATTGTGGTGGATAACGCTTCCAGCGATGGAAGCGTCGCCATGGTACGTGAGGAATTTCCCGGCGTCCGAATTATTGAAAACACCGAAAACCGGGGATTCAGCGCAGCCAATAATCAGGCCTTCGCCGTCATGCAGGGCCGCTATGCCCTTCTGCTCAACAGCGATACCGTGCTGACGGAGGGGGCCGTTCATGAGCTTTTTGCCTTTATGGAAGGGAACCCCGAGGCGGCCATGGCGGGAGGACAACTGCTGAACAGAGACGGGAGCCGTCAGAATTCCATAGCGAACTATCCTACGCTTCTATCTCTCATCATGAATCTCCCTCTTCTTGAGATCCTTTTTCCCGGACGATACCCGAGCAAGCGGTACGAACACAAAGGGCCATTGGCCGTTGAATCGGTGATCGGCGCCTGCATGATTGTCCGCAGGGAAGCCATGGATGAGGTGGGGGTTCTGGACGAGGGGTACTTTTTCTTCTTTGAAGAAACGGACTGGGCCTATCGGATGAGGTCCGCCGGATGGAAAATCTTCCACGTGCCGTCGGCGCGGATTTATCACCTGCAGGGAATGAGCATCGGGCGGGATGTTCGCTCCCGCATATTGTTTTACCGCTCCAGGTACCGGTTTTTCGGCAAGTGGAAGGGCCGCGCGTATAATACAGCCGTTCGTGGCGTGATTTTCGCCCGGTTGATCATCAACTGGCTGCTCACCACTGCGGGCACAATCCTGACCATGGGGCTGCATGGAAAGTTGCGGGACAAATGGGTCGTGTATTCACGTCTCATCACATGGCACCTGAGAGGATGCCCCCCACTGGCTCAATAAGGTTGCTTTATGGCAGTCGTTTCTGCTACATCTTGAGCCCGTGCGTCACCATGAATTCGGATATGGCCCGGACGTGCTTGCGGGCCGGCTGTTGAAGGGAGCTGTGTCATCGAAAAAATACGGATAGGAACCCGCGGCAGCGACCTCGCCCTGGTACAGGCCCGGATCGTTGCCGAGCGCCTGAAAAGAAATCATCCCGCGCTGTCTGTGGAGGTCGTCCCGATCAAGACCCGGGGGGACCGGATGCAGAACGTCTCACTGATAGAGATCGGGGGAAAGGGTGTCTTCGTCAAGGAGATCGAAGAAGCTTTGCTTCGCGGCGATATCTCGATGGCGGTGCACAGCATGAAGGATGTCCCGGCGGAGATCCCCGGCGGGCTGGTGATAGGGGCTGTTCCGGAACGTGAAGATCCGCGGGATGTCCTCGTCTCGCGAGGGGGCAGGAAGATTGAGAGACTCGCACGGGGGTCCCGGATCGGTACCGGTTCCCTCAGGAGGGGAATGCAGATCAGGGCTCTTATGCCGGATATAGAGATTGTCCCCATACGCGGAAACATCGACACACGCATACGGAAGATTGCATCTGAGAACCTGGACGGGATTATCCTTGCTGCGGCGGCGATGAAACGGATCGGGCGCGCAGCCGAGATATCCCAGTACCTGCCCGTCGAGGTGATGATGCCTGCCGTGGGACAGGGGGTCCTGGGGATAGAGGTGCGCGAAGATGATAGCGATGTCCGTGATCTGATCGACTCACTCAATCACCCGGATACGGTGGTGGAAAGCGCCGCTGAACGCGCGTTTCTCAAATGCCTCGGCGGAGGGTGCCAGGTTCCCATAGCGGGGATCGCGCGCAAAGAGGGGGATTCCCTTATCATGAAGGGCCTCGTCGGGTCCGTCAACGGCGCGGTCAGGATCACGGACGAGATCCGGGGGAACAGTTCGGACGCGGAGGAGATAGGATGCGCGCTGGCGGAGAATATCCTGGCGAGAGGAGGGCGGGCCGTTCTGGACGCGGCATATAATACGTAGGATGCCGTTACGTGAAAGGGCACGAAACCAAAAATGAATAAACCGGGAACGGTATATATAATCGGCGCGGGACCCGGCGATCCGGGACTTATAACGGTGAGAGGCGCGGAGTGCCTCGGCAGGGCCGACGTGGTGGTGTACGACTACCTAGTGAGCGGCGAGATCCTCCGGAGCGCCTCGGCAGACGCTCGTCTCGTCTACGTCGGCAAGATCGGGGGGCGGCACAACATTGCTCAGGAAGACCTGAACCAAATCCTGGTGGATGAGGCTCTGAAAGGGAATACGGTGGTCAGACTGAAAGGGGGCGATCCCTTCATCTTCGGACGGGGAGGTGAAGAGGCTGAATATCTTCAACAGGCAGGCATCCCCTTTGAGGTGGTGCCGGGCGTGACATCGGCAATCGCCGCCCCGGCCTATGCCGGTATCCCTCTGACCCACCGGGCCTTTACCTCCACGGTCGCCTTTGTGACGGGGCATGAAGACCCCGCGAAGAATGAGAGCGCCTTAGAATGGCGGGGCATAGCCACGATCGGCACCCTTGTCTTTCTCATGGGGGTGAAAAATCTCCCCCGGATCACCGCCCGCCTGATTGAAAACGGCAGGGACCCCGCAACCCCGGCCGCCCTGATCAGATGGGGAACCACGCCGGACCAGGAGACCCTGACGGGGACGGTGGGTGATATCGCCGCCCTGGCTGAGGAACAACACTTTTCTCCTCCCGCCCTCTGTGTCGTGGGGGAGGTGGTTTCTCTGAGGAACAGCCTCGCCTGGTTTGAAAAGAAGCCCCTTTTCGGAAAAGGGATCGTCATTACCCGGCCGGAGAGGCAGGCGGAAGAGCTTTCAACTCTGCTGCGGGAGCGGGGAGCGCGGGTCATTTCATTTCCCACGATCGAGATCGTGCCTCCCGCCGACTATGGCGATCTCGACAGAGCCATTGAGAATATAGAACAGTATGAGTGGATCGTCTTCACCAGCGCGAACGGGGTTCGGGCCTTCTTTGATAGGCTCTGCTTTTTAAGAAGGGACATTCGCATCCTGAGAGGAATCAGGATCTGCACCATCGGCCCGGCAACACGCGCCTGTGTGGAGGGATACCACATTCCCGTGGACCTCGTTCCCGATGAGTATCTGTCCGAGGGAGTAGTCGAGGCATTCAAGAAACGGGACATCAGGGACACAAAGATTCTTCTTCCGCGCGCCGAGATTGCCGGGGATGTGA
>CAZAST010000190.1:0-4720 GCA_964487805.1 uncultured Syntrophaceae bacterium | reverse complement strand
GAAGCCCCATCCCCGTCTCGTTTTCGAAAAGGCCGAACCGGATGCCGTCCCGCAAGAAACTCCTGCCTCAGTGGACGACAAATCGATAGAAATAGAAATCGGCGACAAGACGGTGGCGGTGACCCTTCCCTGTGACGTGATGCGGCAGGCCCACTGCGGAAGCATCGAACACCGTGTCAGACTGGCAGGCGTCCTGGCCGCCCGGTTCCTGCAGCAGCATCCGCAGATCACGGATTCACACTGTTCCGATCCCGTGGAGGTATGGTGCAAGATCAGGGAATCCGTTCTGAATACCTTCGAGGAGGAACAGAGGCTGGGCGTGATGTAAGCCTCCGTATGCCATGAAACAGTATCCCATCGCACATCCGGAATCTCCGGCGCGTAAAAGGGATTGCGCCCGGGAATGGTTCATGAAGGGATGCCGGCTTGAACGTCTTGATCCGGACTCGGACCATGCCGTGGACGCGTACCTGAAAAGCATCCGGATGGACGGCTCCTTCACCGACGCGTATATTCACCTGGGGTTCATATATCTCAAACGGGAGCGGTGCGACGAGGCGCTGAAATATTTCGAGCAGGCGGTCGCGCTGGACCCGGGCAACCCGGAGACCTGCAATAATCTTGGTTACGTGTACGAGAAGATGAACCGTTTCGGCAGCGCGAAGCAGATGTATCATCGCGCCCTGGGGATAGACCCCGGCAACATGGAAGCGATACTCCATATTGCCCGGATCCTGGAACGGGAAGAAAATTATCACGGCGCCATGGAACAGTACCGGCGTGCCATAGAGACCGCCCCCCGCGCGACCGCCCCCCGTTTCCGCCTGGCCGCGCTCTATGACCGGCACGACATGTTCGACGAGGCGATACAGGAATACCTGAATGTCCTTACTGTCGATCCCGGACACCGGAACGCCCTCTTGAATCTGGGGAATCTCTATGTGCAGCTTGGTGATGACGTGAAGGCCCGCATCGCCTTTGAATGGGTGTTGCAGCTGGAACCGGACAACGCGGAGGTGTGGAATGATCTGGGCTCTCTGTACGAGGAAGCGAAACTATATGAAAAAGCTGCTGCCGCCTTTGAACGATCCATTTCACTGGATCCTCTCCATGAGGAAGCCCATCTTAATCTGGCCCGTCTCCAGTGTCGCGGCTATTATTCAAACCCGGATAGCTCAAGGAAAGAGAAGATTATTCAAAGACTTCATTTCATTCTGTCCGTCAATCCTCATCATCAAAAGGCGAAGAAACTCCTCGAAGAACTCGGCAGAACGCATTGATACACGCAAAACGATAATTGTTGAGAAGAATGGTCGCATGCTGATTTCCGGAGATTAGCGGGAAGATTTCAGGCGGGATCTGCTGCCCCCGTACCACGTTCTCCAGACTCTTCATGAACGCCTCCCGCGCCTGCAATCGCCGGCGAATCGGTAATGGGTTGCTTCCGATCTTTTCACCGGGCCTCCTTGCCTCCCTCGGCGAGTTCCTCCAACGCCGCGCGGTCGAGGAGACTGATTGATCCCCCTTCTTCTGCCACCAGCCCGCGGCTCTTCATGCTTCCCAGCGCCCGCGACAGCGACTCCGGCCCCGTCCCCAGGAGGCCGGCAAGCTGGAGCTTCGAGATGTTCAGTTGTATCGTGTCCCCGTTCTTCTGTTCCCTCGACAGATACAGCATGTACGAGGCCAGGCGGGCGGGAATCTCCTTGAGGGAAAGATTCTCCACCTGGATGGTGAACTCCCGGAGCCGCGCCGCCAGGAGGGCCAGAAGATTCAGCGTCAGGGACGATCTGCTCGTGATCAGGTCGATAAACTGCTTCCGGGGGAAAAAGAGGAGCCGGCTCTTCGAGAGCGCCCGGGCGTTGGCGGGGAATGACTGCCCCGAAAAGACGGGGACCGCGCCGATGCTCTCCCCCGCGCCGAGGATATGGAGTGTCTGCTCTTTCCCTTCGGGTGAGAGTTTGTACACGCTCACGCTCCCCTCGCCGACGAGATAGAAGCCGTCCCCGTCGTCCCCGTCGAAGAAGATGATCTCCCCCCTGCCGAACCGTTTCTCCACCGCGATCTTTTCGATCTCTTCCAGATGCTCCTCGGAGAGCCCCCCGAAAAGCTGGCTTGTTTCCAGAATCTGGCGCGCCTTTTTCATGGTATCCCCTTGCCAAAACTATATCCGGTTCTTAACATAAGTCAAGGACGGGGGGATAGGTTCAGGGTAGGGTGACACCAAAACGCAAGATACAGGAGGTGCCGTATGTTTTGTTACCAGTGTCAGGAAACCGTAAAGAATGTGGGCTGCGACGTGAGAGGCGTCTGCGGCAAGACGGAAGAAACATCGAACTTGCAGGATCTCCTGGTTCATGTCCTGAAGGGGATCGCGATCCGGGCAGAAAGGGCGAAACAGGCGGGCCCCCTGGACAGAAAATACGGGCGGTTTGCGACCCAGGCCCTCTTCGCCACCATCACCAACGCGAACTTCGACAACGACAGGATCATCGCCCTCATACGGGAAGGGCTGAAACTGCGTGATGAATTGAAAGAAACATCCGGCGGGGACAACGCCGAAGGCCTCCACGACGCGGCCGTCTGGTTCTCCGATGATCCCGCCGAATTCGAGAAGAAAGCCGCCCAGGTGGGCATCCTGTCTATGGGAGACGAAGATATCCGCGCCCTCAGGATGTTTCTGATATACGGGCTCAAGGGGATTGCCGCCTACGCGGATCACGCCGCCATTCTCGGTTTCGAGGATGACGCGATCTATGACTTCATCATGGAAGCCCTTGCCTCCACCACCAAGGACCTTACCGTGGATGAAATGGTGGCCATGGTCATGCGGGCGGGGGAAAACGCCGTCACCGTCATGGCCCTCCTCGACAAGGCGAACACCTCCGTCTACGGAAACCCGGAGATATCGAAGGTCAATATCGGCGTCCGGGGGAATCCGGGCATCCTGATCTCCGGCCATGACCTCAAGGATCTGGACGAACTCCTGAAACAGACCGAGGGGACCGGCGTCGATGTTTACACCCACGGCGAGATGCTCCCGGCGAACGCCTATCCCGCCTTCAAGAAATACCGCCATTTCGTGGGAAATTACGGGAACTCGTGGTGGAAGCAGGGAGAGGAATTCGCGTCATTCAACGGTCCGATCCTCATGACGACCAACTGCATCATCCCCCTCAAGGACGCGTACAAAGACCGGATCTTCACCACGGGGATGACGGGGTACCCCGGTGTTCCCCATATCCCGGACCGGCCCGAAGGCGGAACGAAGGACTTTTCCGCCGTCATCGAGCTGGCGAAGAAATGCCCTCCTCCCGCGGAGATCGAAACGGGCGAACTGGTGACCGGCTTCGCCCACAATCAGGTTCTCGCGCTGGCCGATAAGGTCGTGGACGCGGTGAAATCGGGGGCGATCAAACGATTCATCGTCATGGCCGGCTGCGACGGACGCCACAAATCGCGGAGCTACTACACCGACGTGGCGAGCCGGCTCCCCCAGGACGCGGTTATCCTCACCGCCGGGTGCGCCAAGTACCGCTACAACAAGCTTTCCCTCGGCGACATCGGCGGCATCCCCCGGGTCCTCGACGCGGGGCAGTGCAACGACTGCTACTCCCTGGCCGTGATCGCCCTGAAACTGAAGGAAGTCTTCGGTCTCGACGATATCAACGACCTGCCCATCTCCTTCGATGTGGCCTGGTACGAGCAGAAGGCCGTGGCCGTATTGCTGGCCCTCCTTTCCCTGGGCGTGAAAGGAATCCGCCTCGGGCCGACGCTGCCCGCCTTCGCCACGCCGAACATCCTCAAGGTTCTCGTGGAGAACTTCGATATCAAACCCATCGGCGACGTGGACGGCGATATCGAGGCCATGATGCGGGGAAACTGACAGACATACAGGTGAAAACATGAAAACACTGCGCAAGATAATCGAAATAGATGAAGAGCTGTGCGACGGGTGCGGGCAATGCGTCACGGGATGCGAAGAAGGGGCCCTCAAGGTCATCGACGGCAAGGCCA
This sequence comes from uncultured Syntrophaceae bacterium, assembly GCA_964487805.1. Lineage (GTDB taxonomy): Bacteria > Desulfobacterota > Syntrophia > Syntrophales > UBA2210 > UBA6078. Next base: position 706 of record CAZAST010000190.1, on the reverse strand, counting down.
AGGTCGTCTCGGAAACATTCTGCGACGGCCTCGGCGCCTGCATCGGCGAGTGCCCCACGGGAGCGCTCAAGATCGTGGAGCGGGAAGCGGCCCCCTTCGATGAAGAAGCCGCGCGGCGCCACGTGGCCATGCAGCAGGGGGAACCCGCGCTCGCGTGCGGATGCCCCTCCACCCATATCCAGACCTTCGCGACCCTCTCCCCCTGCGAAGCGGCAAACAGGCCCGCCGAGATCGGGGGAGGAACCTCGGCGTTGACCCACTGGCCCGTCCAGATTCGGCTGATCCCGCCCACCGCTCCCTTCCTGAAAGGGGCCGACCTGCTCGTCCTCGCGGACTGCACGGCCGTCTCCTTCCCCACCCTGCACCGCGATCTCTTGCCGGGGAAGGTGGTCATGATGGGATGTCCGAAATTCGACGATGTCCAGGATTACGTGAACCGATTCGCCGACATCTTCAGAACAGCCGACATCAAGAGCGTCACCACCGTGGTGATGGAGGTTCCCTGCTGCGCGGGGCTCCCCTCCATCGTCAGACGGGGGATGGAAACGGCGGGCAGAGATATCCCGCTGGAAGAGGTGATGCTCAGCACCAGGGGAGAGATCCTGAAACGCTCATGAGAATGGGGTGGCGGAAGGGAACTGAATAGGGTAACATGCCCCTATACGGAAAGGATCAAGAAAGGTGACCATATCATGAAAGGACTTAT
>CAZAST010000189.1:0-4723 GCA_964487805.1 uncultured Syntrophaceae bacterium | reverse complement strand
TACTTTTTAACTTCATATCTCTGTCAAAGACGCTTTCCAGGCCTATTCCGGCGGACCAGTTGCCTTGACCTTGGGTTTCCGCTCCTCCTATGCCGGCCGCTTCGATAAACGGTGCGGGTATGAATAAAATACCCATGCAGATCAGAACGACTAGATTCTTCATCTTTTGCTCCCCTTTCTTTTTTGATCAGTCTTGAAAAATGTGGACTGCAGGCCTAACACAAGTGATATTGCTTTTTGAAAACTGCCAAGGGCTTACTGAATTGTGTGGCAGTATACGAAAGGGGGATTCTCATGTCAAGGGGTTAGGTCAATTTGGGGACAGGATATCCGCTAATTAAGAAGAAATAACAAGAATGATTGGTTTTAAGATCTCTCAGACGGATACGGATCACGCGAGGATATCGACGAGCGATTTTCCCATCTCCTCGTCGGTTTCGATGACTGTGATATTGGCTGTCTGGGAGTGTTGTGTGATAATGAGGGAGGCGAGCTCCTCCACGAGGTCAACGTTGGACGACTCAACCCCGCCCGGCTGCATCGTGCCGGGGGTGTTCACCCGTTCGATCACCACCGACACGCCGGGAACATCCTTCGTCTGAAAAATGGTCCGGCTTTTCTTGAACTCATCCGTGTTGACATTCGTAATATTGTCGGCCGTGACATCCAGTTTCCGGTCCAGGGCCGTTATGGCCGATACGGCTGTGTGCGCGGCGGGAACACTCGTCATATACGCTCTCCTCACCCCATACGCTCACGCGAAGACATCCAGCAGCGATCCCGTCATCATCTGCTGCAGCAATCCCGCCGAGGTGCCATAGATATAATCAGTAAACTCCGTGCTCACATTCTCAGTCTCCTTGGCGTAGTTGAGCGGAGAATCGGTCGCCACTCGCGAGGCGTACCCGGTGATCCGGACGGCCAGACCATCGAAATCGTTGAGCACATCCTTGACTGTGCCCATATCCCCGCTCACCGCCGCGGAGAGCAGCGTCTTGTCTATGACAAGCGTTCCGTCTTCATTCTGCGTGATTCCGATCGATGCAAGCCCGGACTTGTTGTCCGCGATAAAGGAGGCGACGGACGCGAAGACCTCGTCCTTAATATAATCGCTGTTCTCTTCCAGGTTGCTCATAACCGTATTCAGCTCTGAGACGAGACCGGTGACGGCGTCTTCGATCTTTTCTTCATCGGGTGCGACAGTCAGGACCGAATCGCCGGTCCCCTTCAGGGTGACCGTCACCAGCCCTTCGTTGAGATATATGGTGTTGGAACTGGACACCGTGCTTGCCCCGTCAACGCTGTAAGCGGCATACTGGGCCGCCCGGGACACGGTTCCCACGCCGGTAGCCGCGATGGCATTCCCCGAAACATCCGAGATGGTAAAGGCGCTTGCGGCTCCGGTATCCATAGCGGTAACGGTCAGATTCCGTGTTCCCTCTTCTTCGCCATCCCCGATTCCCGCGTTGATCCCCAGGTTCGCCCCGTTGATGGCGAGGGCGATTTTCCGGAGAACCTCTTCATTGGTGTCCCCCTCCGATACGATCACCTCCAGTTCATGATCCTGCCCCCCGATTGTGACCGTAAAGGCATTGGTTCCCGTACCGACAACGCTGGAGGCGTCGCGAGCCAGATCAAGGCCCGTATTCACCTGGGTCTGCGCCACCTGCGTGACGGAAATGCTGTACGTGCCCTTTGCCGCCCCCGAATCCGCGGAAAAGGCATTGACCGCCGTGGCCGTCAGTACGCCCGCATTTGAAGAAGACGCGGTCCGGTCGTTGAAGACTGAATTATATTCGTCGAGGGTCAGTTTTTTCGCCTCCGCGGACAGGGACGAGAGATCTCCGTACAGTTGATTAAGGGCAGCCTGCGAGTTTTCGCTGAATACCTGATCGCCGAGTTTATCCTGAAGATCCTGCAATGCCGATGAAAAGACCTGCATGACCAGATCGCCTGAGGTGCTTACCCCCAGAGGCTTGAGCAGCTTGGTCACATTCAGATAGTTATTATAGGAACCGGTTATCTGCATGGTATCCTCCTCTGAAAAAAACAAAATCCGCCTTCCAAAGACAGAAAGGCGGATCCGCGAAGTGTAGCCCCGCTGCCCTATCCCCAACCGGGGACGTAGGTCGGAAGCTTTGCGCCCCTGCCTTTCAGAAGGTTTGCCTTTTACTTCATACCGTCTATCGGCAGGAAAGGAGAAAAACTTGAGCGATTTGTATGGGGAATCTTAAAAAGCGGGGGGGGTATTGTATTGGCTGTCCTCCGGTTCGGGAGCATGCATATTTTTCTTGACTCTGCGCTGTGCCTTACGTATAAATGCAAATCATTATCATTTAGGAAAGATTATCCTTCATGCAGATCTCCAAGGAACGATTCAACGCGATGGTCGCCCGGCTGAAAGAAAGCAACCACCGGATAACCCCCCAGCGGCTGGCTATTGTGAGGATTCTCGCGGAGAACGACAGTCATCCCAGCGTCGAGTCCATCTGTGCCCGGCTTCGCGGGGCTTTTCCCAGTATGAGCCAGGCTACCGTGTACCGGAATATCATGCTCCTTAAATCGCTGGGCGAGGTGTACGAGATCGGGTTAGCCGGGGAGGGTAGCCACTACGACGGCCGTAAGCCCTATCCCCATCCCCACGTCGTCTGCCTCACCTGCGGGAAAATCATCGACCCGGATCTGGACAGCCTGCGCGATATGACAAAGGAGATAACCGATGAAAGCGGGTTTGAGATTGTGAGCTACCGCCTTGATTTCTTCGGCGTATGCCCGGAGTGTCGCGCGAAAGGATAGTGTTGCATGGGTACGCGAAAAGGATCGTCATTCGCGTTGGATTGATCAACTTGAAATTACTGAAAAGGAGAGCACTATGAAAAAGAAAAAACTGACCACACGGGCCGGCGCCCCTGTCGTTGACAATCAGAATGTCATGACCGCGGGCAAACGAGGCCCACAGCTCCTCCAGGATGTCTGGTTTCTGGAAAAACTCGCCCACTTTGACCGCGAGGTCATTCCCGAACGACGCATGCACGCCAAAGGGTCGGGGGCGTTCGGTAACTTCACCGTGACCCACGACATCACCAAGTACACCAAGGCAAAAATATTTTCCAAGATCGGAAAAAAGACCGACTGCTTCCTGCGCTTTTCCACCGTTGCCGGAGAGCGCGGCGCCGCCGATGCCGAACGGGATATCCGCGGTTTTGCCATGAAATTCTACACGGAAGAGGGCAACTGGGACCTCGTGGGCAACAACACCCCTGTCTTCTTCCTGCGCGACCCGCTGAAATTCCCCGACCTGAATCACGCCGTCAAACGGGACCCGCGCACCAATCTGCGCAGCGCCCTCAATAACTGGGATTTCTGGTCTTCATTGCCCGAAGCGCTCCACCAGGTCACCGTCGTGATGAGCGACCGCGGCATTCCCGCGAGCTACCGGAACATGCACGGCTTCAGCAGCCACACCTTCAGCTTCCTCAACGCCAAAAACCAGCGTTTCTGGGTCAAGTTTCACCTGAGGACCCACCAGGGCATCAAGAACCTGACCGACCAGGAAGCCGAGGCCGTGATTGGAAAGTGCCGGGAAAGCCACCAGCGGGATCTCTACTACAGCATCGAAAAGAAGGACTTCCCCCGCTGGACCATGTACGTCCAGATCATGCCCGAGAAAGACGCCGAAACCTATCACGTTCACCCCTTCGACCTGACCAAGGTCTGGTACAAGAAGGACTATCCGCTCATCGAAGTGGGGGTCCTTGAGCTGAACAAGAACCCGGATAACTATTTTGGCGATGTGGAACAGGCCGCCTTCAACCCGGCCAGCATCGTCCCCGGCATCGGCTTTTCACCGGACAAGATGCTTCAGGGGCGGCTCTTCTCCTACGGCGACGCCCAGCGGTACCGGCTTGGCGTGAATCTCCACCAGATCCCGGTCAACGCCCCCCGATGCCCCTACCATAGCTTCCACCGCGACGGGCAGATGCGGGTGGACGGCAACTACGGCAGCACCCTCCACTACGAACCCAACAGCTACGGCGAATGGCAGGAACAGCCCAGATTTTCCGAACCGCCGCTGAAAATCGATGGAGACGCCTATCACTGGGATTTCCGCGAGGATGACGACGACTACTACACCCAGCCGGGGAAGCTTTTCCGCCTCATGAGCCCCGCCCAGCAGAAAGTCCTCTTCGAAAACACCGCCCGGAACATTGCCGAAGCGACCAAAGAGGTCAAGGTTCGCCATATCGGCAATTGCATGAAAGCCGATCCGGCATACGGGAAAGGGGTGGCCAAGGCCATCGGCATTCCACTGAAAGAAATACCGAAGAAATAGGTTCACCACACAGTATAGCGCGAGAGAGGAAAACCCCATGCCGGGTTTTCCTCTTTTTTTGTGAAACCGGTTTCGTCAGATTGGATCGGTTACAATATTCAGGGTGGATAGGAAATGTTCGGCTACCAGCCGGGCAAACAGCTCCGGTCATACTGCCGGAGATGCACCTGTGTTATAGTATGGTAAACTTAACTACCTTCCCGGCTCCCTTGACACGGCTTGCTCCGATCCAGTATTTTTGGTATCAAAAGATCGGTAACGGAGAAGCTTTTTAGTCGATTTGATATCACCACAGCAGGCAGGAAGGAGGATGACTATGGGATTTGCACTATCAGAACTGAAGTTGGAAAGCGCGGCTTTTAAACCGCTGGGGAAGATTCCGTCAAAGCA
>CAZAST010000188.1:0-4728 GCA_964487805.1 uncultured Syntrophaceae bacterium | reverse complement strand
ACATTCTCTTGCCTTTCTCGCAGCAGGTCCTGAAACTCCTCGACGATGTGAAGAAATCGGGACTCGATATAGGGACCATCGCCCCCGATCACGGGCCCGTCCGCCGCGGCGAGATCGATACCCTCTTGAAATCCTATGAACGGTTCGCCCGCCAGGCCCCCACGAACAAAGCCATCGTCCTGTACGACACCATGTGGCACAGCACGGAGATGATGGCGAGGGCCATAGAGGAGGGGCTTCTGCAGGAGGGCGCGCGGGTGAAGGTCATCTCGATGCACGCGTCGCTGCGCAGCGACGCAGCTTATGAGATCCTGGATGCCGGGGCTCTCGTGGCCGGCTCCCCGACCCTGAACAACAATATATTCCCCACCATGGCCGATGTCCTGACCTATCTGAAAGGACTGAGACCGCAGAACCTGGTAGGAGCCGCCTTCGGCTCCTACGGTTGGAGCGGGGAAGCCGCCGGGCAGACACATGATATACTGGCCGAGATGAAGGTGGATCTGGTGGCCGAGCCCCTGCGGGTGAAATACGTGCCGGGCGGGGATGATCTGAAACGCTGTGTTGACCTCGGCAGGGAGGTTACAACACGTGGATAATGCAGTGGATACGAAAGCGCTCTGGGATATTTCCTATGGCCTGTATGTGGTAACATCGATTGCGGGAGACCGGAAGAACGGACAGATCGTCAATTCGATCATACAGGTCTGCGCGGAGACGCCGCGGATCGCCGTGAGCATCAACAAGGAAAATCTGACCCACGAGTACATTCAGAAGAGCGGCGTGCTCGCCGTCACCGTTCTCGAACAGGAGACGCCCATGACCTTTATCGGCCAGTTCGGTTTCAAGAGCGGCAGGGACGGGGACAAGTTTGAAAATGTTGCGTACGAAACGGGCGTGACGGGGTGTCCCATCGTGACCGACAACGCCCTTTCCTCCTTTGAGGGAAAGGTGATCGGGAGCGCCGATGCCGGGACGCACACGGTTTTTATTGTCGAACTCTCGGGGGCGAAGGTGCTCAAAACAGGGACGCCACTGACCTACGCCTATTACCAGCAGGTCAAGAAAGGCAAGGCGCCGAAAAACGCGCCCACCTACAAGGGGAGTGCGGTTCCAACAAATGAACAAGCAGAGAAGGGAAAGGAGAGGGCTATGAAGAAATATGTGTGCGGAATATGCGGGTATGTATATGACCCCGAAAAGGGAGATTCCGAAGGGGGGATCGCCCCGGGGACTGCCTTTGAAGACCTGCCCGACGACTGGACCTGTCCGGTGTGCGGCGCGGGAAAGGATGAATTTGAAGCGGAGTAGCAGAGGAATTCTCGATGGATGACGCGATACGGGATGCCGTTCACCAGGCATATGCGGGAGAGGCCAAGGCCGCGTTGCGGTTGAAGGCCTTCGCGGAAAAGGCGGACGAGGAGGGGTATCCCCAGATGGCCCTCCTGTTCAGAGTGATCGCTTTTTCCGAGGAGATCCACGGGAAACGCGCCCTCCGTTTGCTCCGGACCATCGGAGCTACGGAAGAGAATCTCGCGGAAAGCTTTGAATCCGAAGAGAAGGTTGCCGGGGTGGCATACGGCGATTTCGTGAAGGTCGCGGAACAGGCGGGCGACCGGGCTTCATCCCTCTATTTCAGCCAGTCGAAGGACGTGGAGGAGGTGCACGCGAAACTCTATAAAGAGGCCATGGACAACCTTCTCGAGGAACGGCACACGACTTACCATGTATGCACCGTCTGCGGGTACGTTTCCGACGGGGTGTTGCCCGATCAGTGCCCGATCTGCGGAGTGCCGAAAGAAAAATTTCAACAGTTTAACGATGACAAAGGAGAGTGATATGGGAAGCCAGATGGAGGCGGGCGATATCTTACAGATCGCCATGCGAATAGAAGAGAACGGAGCCGGTTTTTACCGGTACGCGGTGCAGGTGGCACAAGAGGAAAAGGCAAAGGAGATGTTCGGCTGGCTTGCCGACGCTGAGGACAAACACAGGGCCATCTTTCAGGGGATGCTCTCCCGGCTGGAGACCCGGACGCCGCCGGAAAGCTATCCCGGCGAGTACGGTTCCTATCTTCACCAGTACGCCGACAACAAGCTTATCTTCAAAAAAGAGGTGATGGACGCCGAACTGGCGCGGATCAAAGATACCCTGTCGGCGATCGATTTCGCGATCGACCGGGAAGTGGATTCCATCCTGTACTACCATGAAATCAAGGGATTCGTCGCGGCTGATCAGCATGAGGCCATCGATAAGATTATTACTGAGGAGAGACGACACTTCAATCTCCTTTCGAAGATGAAGGAAGAATATTCGTAGAAGGAGGAATGAATATGCCGGAAGTACACCAGATCTACAAATGCGAGGTTTGCGGAAATATTGTCGAGGTCATGCACGGCGGCAAGGGCGAGCTGGTCTGCTGCGGGAAACCGATGAAGCTGTTCAAGGAAGGCTCGGTCGACGCGGCGCTGGAGAAGCATGTCCCCGTCATCGAGAAAACGCAGAAGGGTTTCAAGGTTAAGGTCGGCGATATCGCCCATCCGATGGAGGAAAAGCACTACATTGAGTGGATCGAAGCCGCCGCGGACGGGAAGGTCTACAAACAGTTCCTCAAGCCGGGGGATGCTCCCGAGGCGGAATTCTGCGTTGAAGCAGACCGGATTACGGCCCGAGAATATTGTAATATCCACGGCTTGTGGAAGAAATAGCGCCGTTGCACGCGAACCGGCGGCTGAAGGGGAATGCGCGGTAACGGCTGTGCCGCAGTTACCTGTGCGGCGCGGCACCTCCCCGCGAAAGAAAGGAGACTACGATGCAGGGAAAGAAACAACAGCTCGACGCTCTGGAGGTTGCCCTGAATAACGAACAGAAGGAACGGGCCTTCTATCTCGAAAACGCGAAGAGGACCAAGAACCCTGTGGGGAAGGCCATGTTCGAACAGATAGCGGATGACGAACTGGAACATTACGAGCGGCTGAAGGAACTGCACGCCCGGTGGAAGAAAGATGAAAAATGGCCGGATACGGTGAGCCTCACGGTGAAAAAGAGCAACACCCGCGATCTCTTCGCCAGAGCGATCGGGAAGAGCGGGACCATGCCGGCGGGCGACGCCGACGATCTAAAGGCGCTTCGGATTGCCATCGACTTCGAGGCGAAGGGAATTCAGCACTATGCCGACCTGCGGGACGGGTCATCCGGTGAAAAGGAACGGGCCTTCTTCGATCTCCTCAGCTCCATGGAACGGGAGCACTTCCTGTCTCTGAAGGATACCGAGGAGTTTCTCACCGATCCCGTCTCCTGGTATCGAAGGACGGAATCCCCCGGTCTCGATGGGGCGTAATAGGGTGGAGAGGTAAAGATTCCGCGCACAAAGAGGCCAGCCAATGAAGAAAGCATTATATTGTATGGTGATAGCTGTTGCGGTATTCCTGTCCCTGTCCGCGTCTGCGGCACAGCCGCCGGTCCCCGGGGAACCATTCCCGGCCCTGAAGCTTGCCGTCCCGGCGGAGCGCGCCCACCGGGCGTATCTCGGCCTGTCCGCAGGCGATTTCTTCGAAGTGCCGCAGGTGAAGGCCCGCGTGGTGATCGTGGAGATCATGAGCATGTACTGCCCCTTCTGTCAGAAAGAGGCTCCCGTGATCAACGAGCTGTACCGCCTGATCGAGGACAACCCGCGGCTGAAGGGAACGGTCAAGCTGATCGGCATCGGCGCCGGGAACTCTCCCTATGAAATGAAGGTATTCCGGGAGAAATACGAGGTTCCCTTTCCCCTCATTCCCGACAGAGACTTCGCGGTGCATGCCGCGCTGGGAGAGGTGAGGACGCCGTATTTCATCGGTGTCAGGGTGGAGAAGGGAGTCTCCACGGTCTTTTATTCCAAGGCGGGGGGATTCGACGAGGCGAAGCCGTTTCTCGATGAAATGCTCCGCTTGTCCGGGCTGCAATAGGAGGATGCATTCATGAAGAGAGGCGGGATTCTGTTGCTGATGCCGCTCTTTCTGGCGGTGCTGGCCGTGTCGGACGTGAGCAGCGCTTACGGACGGTCTGAGGCGTTCAAGGGGAATATCTATGAGACGGGGAAACTCAAACCTGTGGACAGCGTGCTTCGCGTCAAGGTGGGAGAACCGGCGCCCGACTTTACTCTCCCCGCGATCTCGGGCGAGCGGGTAACCCTCTCCCGGTACCGGGGAAAGAAAAACGTGGTTCTTTCATTCGTCCCCGCCGCGTGGACGCCCGTCTGCTCGGATCAGTGGCCGGGGTACGCCATTCTCGAAGATCTTTTTAAAGAGTATGATGCCATCCTTCTCGGGATTACGGTCGACAATATCCCGACCCTTTTCGCTTGGACGAATCAGATGGGAAAGATCTGGTTTCCTGTTCTGTCCGATTTCTGGCCCCACGGAAAGGTGGCCGATTCCTTCGGCGTGCTCCGGTCCGATGGGACGGCCGAACGGGCGATCATTATCATCGATAAGGAAGGTATCATTCGATATATTAACGTGAACGACATCAATAAGAGGCCGTTCCTGGAGTCGATCGTGGAGCAGCTTGAGAAACTGGGGCGATAACCGGGAACGAAAGTGAACAAGATGAGTGTTAATGTCTTGCGCGCATGAGGCGCTACTGCACAACGAGGAGGAGATACATGGGAACATTTGCTGAAAATCCGGATGGTCCGATTGTGGTGACCGACAGTACTATGGATGAAGCGGTGGCGAAATATCCGTT
>CAZAST010000187.1:0-4733 GCA_964487805.1 uncultured Syntrophaceae bacterium | reverse complement strand
TTGGAGACAGCCATTCGAATAGTAGACTCAGATTGGAACAGATTGAACCGGAGAGATTTTTTTCTAATTCATACCTATTTAATCAAGTAACTCTTCATCATCAAGCTTCCAAACGCCTTCTTCTTCAAGAAAAAAACATCTAACCTTTTTTAAGCTTTCATGTCCTTCAAATTCATCCTTTTGTAAAATATCAACTTGATATTTTTCTACGTTTAATATTTTGAAATCGAATATCTCCAAAAATTCAACAGTAATTAATTCTAATCTTCCTCTACTTTCTTCATATTCATCTGCATTTTTTACATCACGATAATATTTACTCCGATAATTTCTTGAAAGAAAACGCTTATATATTTCTTTATAATTTTGTTCTTTATTTAATTGCATATACTTAAGCAACTGGTCTTGAAATTTTTTATCAGAAATTAAATCAAATCCTTTTATCAAATTCAGACCACCATTATTTACAGATAAAGTTGTATTGCTGTTATCTTTTATATCTGATGCTTCAGAAGTTTCATTCCTTTTTTGGTTCACAAAGCTTAATCCTATTAAAACAAAAATTATTAAAATAAATATACCTATTAGTTTTTTTTGCATTTATTTTGTCCCCTCCCAATTCCAATCTGCTTTAGTTGGCCTTATATCAATATGAACAACATTCAATTTAGTATAAACTCCTACACCACCAATTCCCGTCATTTGTTTTGCTGTATCGCCAACAATATTTTTAGCGATCATATTGCCACTCGTATTAAAAAAGGTAACATCGGCTGCCTTATATCCCTGGTAAACTGAATGTTGACAATTTTTATAATCATAAGCGTAAAACAATCCCCACCTTGACAAAACCGGTTGGGGGTTTATTTTTTTTAATTTTTAGCCTTGCAAACCTTCGGTAAAGTTTTCGACCATGGCAAAATCTCATCAAAAGCCTGTTTATCCTCTAAATCCATATTGGGCATTTTTTCAAACAAGAATTTCAAATACTCAAAAGGATTTAATCCGTTTTCTTTAGCCGTCTCCACAACACTATAAATCGTCGCGCTGGCGCCGGCTCCCTTGGCAGTATTGGCAAACAACCAATTCTTACGACCGATAACGAAAGGCTTGATGGAACGTTCACTCCGGTTATTATCAATCTCTAATCTGCCGTCTTTCATAAAGCCTTCCAACTTGTCCCATTGATTGCGGCAATATTGGATTGCTTGACCTAAGGCGCTCTTTGGCAACACTCTGGGAGTCTGGTATTTTAACCAGTCTCTGAAGGCATCCAGCACCGGACGGCTGTGTTCGATACGTTTTTGATACCTTTCATCCGGCGTAACATCTTGTAGTTCCCGCTCAATCGCGAAAAGTTTATTGCAAAAATCCAGCCCTTCTCCGGCCACTGTCGGCGTATTTTTTTGTGACGCAGGCAAGGCTTTTAAGGCCTCGTCGAATTTTCGACGGGCATGCGCCCAGCATCCCACTAGGATTATATTGGGCAGGTTGTTATAACCCCCATACCCATCCGTATGCAGGTATCCTTTGAATTCTTTTAGAAATCGCGCCGGGTGTTTACCGGACCGGCTGGTCTGGTAATCATACAGAATAATTGGCGGTCCGTCTCTCCCGGTGCGATATAACCACATATAGGAAGTGGATTCCGCTTTTCGATCCGGTTCATGCAGGACCTGAAGCGTAGTCTCATCAGCGTGCAGAATGTCTTTGGCAAGCAGATGTTCACGCATTCTATCATATAATTGTTTTAGCCATCGGTCAGATGCTTGGATCATCCAGTTAGCCATCGTCTGTCTGGAAATGCTGATCCCTTGTCTTTTAAAATCTTGTTCTTGCCGGTATAACGGCAGCCCCATTACGAACTTTTGGTTCATCACACAGGCAATCATGGATGGAGAAGCAATACTGTTAGGTATAGCCGGTTTTGGAGCAGAGGCTGTGATGATCGGCGTCTGGATTTCGTTCTTTTCGCAGTTGCGGCAGGCATAGATGTATTGAATATGCTTTACTCCGGAAATTACCGGAGGTATATATTTCACTTCCACTCTTTCTTGCTTGCTCATTTCATGTAGCGGTCCACCACAGCATGAACATACTTGTTCTTCTTCGGATAACCGGTATTCTATGGTTTCCAAAGGGACATTTTTAAGTTTTTCTTCTTTGGTTTCTTTTCCTTTACGCCGGGTATAGCTGACTTCGATAGTAGCTTTTTCCGGCGCATCCGGCCCAGCTTCCACTTCCGCTTCGTTAAATATACCAAGCTGCTCCGGTGAGCTCTTTTCACTGGAACGCCCAAACTCCCGTTGTTTGCTTAGCCGGAACTGTTCTTCATACCAGTTTACTTTGGTAGTAAGTTCGTTAACTTGTAGTTTTAAATATGTAATTTCCTCTTGTGGCGAATCAAAGGAAACTCTTGCAGTTACTGTATTTATCATATTTATTTGTTTCTACATCGGCAAGCAGATTCCTTTTAATTTCCTTGATTTTTTTCAGTATTAGTAAGGGTTTAAACAACTTTTTCGACTTTCACTTCTTTATGCGCTTGTGCTTGTTCAATACTAAGTCCATCCAATAACCAGTTTAATTCCCGTCTGTTGATATCTAATAGCTGATTTTGATTTTGCCTGGGCCATTTAAATTTTCCTTTTTCCAATCTGCGGTAATGCAGCCAAAAGCCGTTGTGTTCCCATTGCAGTATTTTTAGTTTGTTGCAGCCTTTATTGCAAAACACATACAGGGCAGTAGAGAATGGATCTAGTTTGAAGCTTTCTTGGACGATTACTGCAAGTCCATCAATGGATTTTCGCATATCGGTGCTACCGCAGGCAAGGTATACTTTAACCGATTCCGTCAGTTTCAGCATAGTTTGCTTAAGGTTTTTACGATATTTAATAAGTGTTTCGGCTCAAACCCAGGCGTAACTTCAATGGTCATATTGGCTATTTTGATGTCAATTGCTTGATGGGAGGTTGCCCCAAGGTTCGCTTCGGGGTTTATTTCGATTTCTTTTGTATCTACTGCCAACCATTTTACTGGTTCTCTTATCTGTTTTTGAGGCTGAGTTTGTTCTCTTTGCAACTTTAGATACCAAAAATTAAAGGTGCGTGGGTTGATATTATTTTCTTTACACCAAGCAGCTTGGGTTTTGCCGCTGACTTGAAAATCTTTAAACCTTTTTTCCCAGACTGGACGGCCTTCCGGTTCTTTTGTTTTACGCAAGATAATTCCCCCCTGTGGTTTTTTGGGGATATTATCTCATGAGAAATTTCAAATTTCTATGTGTGTAAGATTTGACGCTTACGCTTATAGTTGAATGTTGAATTATGACTATAACTTAATGCTCCGTTAAACACGTTACCTTTAAGATATTCAGAAATGCTATTCTCAGCTAGATAAAAGATGGTCTTTTATCAAATAACCTGGGGTTTTGTCGATAAATTTCCTCCTCAATAATAAACATGATATTTCGGAGTATATTTTTGTTAGTAATAATTATATCCCTATATTCATTATCCTCAATCAGACCAAAATGAAATGAATAAGTGCCGAATTTGACCATTGATTTCTGATCGAAATAACTTAAAATGAATACTATATCATCCGTCGCAACATTTGTTGTTCCATCAAAGATTTGATTTTTGTTTGTAACGTTTTTAATCAAGGGAAGAATATTATTAACGAAATCTTGATTAATTCTAAATCGTCCTTTAATTCCAATAAAATCAGCCCAAATATATTTTTTATCTAAGTTAACAAAGTAGAATTCATAACCCCCTCCATTTGTAATACCACCTTCAATTAAAATATATTTGTCATTAATATTATTAAGTACCTTTCTAAAATGGTGATACTTATCAGAGTGGTTCCAATTTCTTAAAACAAGATTATAACAATCTCCATTTATGCCAATTTTGGGAAGTTTTAAAGTAACTTTATATAACATAGTAGATATTAAGATGATAGTAGTAATTAATATATAAATCATATTTTTCTTAATTATAAAGTGTTTCACTTGTATCTCCTATTATATTAATACCAAAGCCTTGTATTATTATCTGGTTGCTCTTTTCTAATAACATTTTCCGTGATAGGTTCATTTTTATATTTACCCCAACCAATTGCTTGTTGTTCCCAACCTTTAGCTCCATGCCAATCTTTTTTCAAAGAATAATCATAATCACCTTTCATGTGATGCCAAGAATGTATTAACTCATGAGCTAATACAATTTGAGGCGATGTTCCTCCATGATCAACTTTAGAACTACCCAAAGTTTGAGAACGATTAAACTCAATAACTCTCCCTTTTACTGGCAACTTCACAAAAACATAATCAACACATATACTTAAAGTTCCTGGTATAATTGCTACAGAAAAAGTCTTGTCTGGGCCACCATTGATTAAATCCCTAATCAATTTAGTACCAGCGGTCTTTGTCCCTCCAGTATTTTCCTTCAGTATTTGTATGTACCCTTCTTTGGAAATCTCTATTTGGTCGTCTGTTAGTCGTTGTATGTATGTTTTAACATCTTCTATAAAATCAGGAGGACCTTCAATCCTAATTCCTGGCTTTGTTGTTGCATCCATTGCATTTTTAATTCGTTGATCCCAGGATATCGTTCCTCGAATAGTTCCTTCAAACCCATACGCAAATGCTTCAACAAAATCCCCACCTTGCACAAATGCATTAAGCCCGCCACTTAATCCACCAATCAACGCTTTATTAAACCAAT
>CAZAST010000186.1:519-4802 GCA_964487805.1 uncultured Syntrophaceae bacterium | reverse complement strand
GATACCTCCTGCCACTGCGGGAGAGTATACAGGAGATCGTCACGATCACGCACGGAATGCCTCGCTTCGGCATGATAGAAACAGTTGTGGTTGCTGTAGTGGCCGTGCGCGTACGGTGTCTTCCCGTACGGCGAGATATTGAGCGCCCCGAAGCCACCCGTCCCGCAATTCACCAAAAGGTTGTTGGTCACCCTGCAGCCGCGGAGTTTCCCCGACGATTCCGGCTCCAGCATGATGCCGATATCGCAGTCCACGATCGTGTTGTGGTTGATGATGCTGAAACTCCCGCCGGGGGAACCTGATTCCTTCCAGATATTGATGCCAGCAGGACAATGGTGGATAACATTATTTTCGATAACCGTTCCGTCGGCATTTACGTTGACGGCCCGTTCTTTCAGGTGATGGATATAGTTGTTTCTGATGACGAGCGCCTGATCAGGGTTACCGTGTTTGTTGTCGATCCCCTTTCTGGCGAGACCGTATATCTCATTATTCTCAACGATCAGCCTTTTTGTGCCGCTCCATATCTTGATACCGCTGAAATCGTTCTGCCTCGGATCATTGCAGAACAGCGTACACCTTCTGACACTGCAGTCCTCGGTGCGTCTCAGATAAATCAGCGACGGGTTGTCCGGACCGAGATCGGCTCCGTGTGCCGTAAAGGTACAACCCTCCAATCGTATGTTCCTGCACGTCTGGTCCGATCCCCCTATGGCGATCCCTCCGATGAAATCAATCCCGTCTATGGTGATATGTGCCAGCCCCTGGTAAGAATCGTTCCGTTTGATATTCAGGATGAACCTGCTCCCGGTGTCGCAGACCCCGTCCCGTTCATTCGACAGGACCACCCGCTCACCCGGGAATGACCTGATAACCAGAGGCCGCTCAGGCGACCCGGAAAGGCGCATCTGGATCTCTTCCGGCACAAAGTAAGAGCCGGAGCGGATTATCAGCGTATCTTTGCCGTCTTTCCCGAGCTCCTTGATCCCCTTCTCTATCGTATTCCACGGCCTTTTCTGTGTGCCCTTCCCTGTCTCGTCGTCCCCCGCTCTGGCGCTCACATATATCTCCTTATCCTCGTTGCTGTCGCATCCCCAGCAGAAAAAGACCAGGCAGGCAGCCATGACGATCGTCAGGAGACCCCCCCTCTTGCCGTAAAACCGTTCTTTCATCATCTAACCATCCTGGCGGACTGCCGTCACCGGAGGTATTTCTTCAACGCCCGGTAACTGTCCCTCATCCTTTTACGCGCTTCCGGATCGTAATAGTCCATTTCCGGCGTGTTCACCTTTATTTCCAGCCGGGAGTTGATCCCGATAGATTGCTCAGATTCAATCCGTTTCATTACCTCCACGAGTTTCTGCGTCGCAATCTCCGGAGACACGTTGTTCCGTATCCACCGGCCCGGGGATCGATTCTTGTATTTTTTCAGTATTTCGTCCAGATCGTCAAGAAAGGAGGCAAGTCCGCCTTTTCTGATATAGCCCCCCGTTTCCTCATTGATATACCGGTACTTCTCACCGTAGTTATGGCCCTCCAGGATGAATACAGGTACGCCGGCGTACATCCCCTCGATGATCGACTTGTTGAATCCCTCTTTCTTCGACAGGAGGATGAGGCATCGCGACTTGTTGAGGAGCAGGTTTATTTCTCCCTGTGGTAGCCCTTCATAAAAATCGAACTGGTCGAAGACACCATAGTAGCGGGCCTCATCTTCGATATCTCCTTTCGTCATCTCCCATGGTTTGCCGACAAGGGCTATCTTACGTTTGACGCGCGCTTTCGACATGGCCTCGAAGAGATGGTAGTGACGCTTGAAGTCCGCCCATATCGCTACCATCGTGATGTCGTATTCTTTTGAAAGATCGTCGAGGGGGGTAAAGACCCTGTCGTCGACCCACCAGTTGGCACCCGCCTCAACCGGATAGATATCAGACCGCAAAGACTCTATGAATCGACAATCTTCTCTCTCGGAGGCCTCGATCACCACGGGACCCGGCACCGAAAGAAGACAGAGGATATCCTCATCGAAGTACCCGCTGTAGCTCGGCTCGAAGACCGCGACATAATCGCGGCAGAGATTCTCCATATCGAAGACCGCCAGAAACGATTTGAAGTAATCGGTGAATTTGATGATCAACACACCCTTCTGATTCCCCAAGGGAGGAGATAGAATCAGGAGGCGCCTGTCAAAGGGACGGTCCTCTTCATCCACGATACTCCGGGAAAGTTTTGTAATAGCCTCCTGGCTGAGACGCTCCCCGGCCAACATCAGAAATTCCTCTCCCAGGTGGCGCGTCCCGTAGCGTTTGCACTTCTCCAGGAGCGACCGGGTCGCCGCTCTCCGTATCCAGGGAAACTGGGTGTGTCTGAAAATCTTTCCGGTGACAAGGATCGCCTCCACCCGCCCCTTCAGTATCCTGACATACAGATAATACAACAGGTAGGCGGCTGTGAGGACGAGGGACAGCGCCTTTGAATCGAAACGAACAAACTCCCTCGCCTTCCTCATCCAGATCCTCATACCGACCCGGATCCGTCTTGTTATCGTCATCTCATCCATCGTGCTCAACGGTTCTGAATTCCTATGGAAACGACAAACCGGGGTACGGTTCCCCCATTCCCCTCATGAATGTTTACCCGTCTGAGGAAGAAGGTGTTCGTCCCCGAATCGTTGAACCCTTTCTGAAGTGTCACGGCGCCCGTGTATCCCTGATCTTTCAGGACCGAAACCACTTCTCCGCTGAATTTTCCGTCGGGGTAGCAGAAGACAGGCTTGAGGAGAATTCCCTCTCTTTCGTATTCCTCGCGGGGGAGAACGAGTTCTTCTTCCAGCAGGGCAGCCGGGACTTTTGTCAATATGGGGTGCGTCTTTGAATGATATCCGAAATCAACTCCGTGTTCCTGCGCTTCCCGCATATCGTCCCATGTCATGGTTTCATACTTCCACTTGATCGGATCGAGATCGACGCTGTCGCGAAGATACCGGTTGATCTTCGTGCAGACCTCGATGAATGCGTCGTGGGGGATCTCCCTGATCCGGTTGATCACCTGTCGGGCTTTTTCCACCCGGTCGGAAATTTTGTCTGACCCGATCAAGGCATCGATCTCGGCGACTCCGGTCCTGATATCGGCCAGGCGATCCGTCATCTGGATAGCCTCAAAAACACCGTCAAGTCCTTCAGGCCCTTGCGCGCCCACTATATCACCGACAGAAAAGACCGTCGCCGGAACGCCATATGTCTTCAACAGGGGAAGAGCATAATCGTGCACATCCTTCCATCCGTCATCAAAGGTGACTGCACAGAGCGGTTCTTCCCACCGCACCCCGCTGCGTATCAGCGCTATGATTTTTTCGAGGGGTTCAACCCTGAAATGCCGTGTCAGCCAACCGAGGTGCTCTTCAAAGGATTCCGTGGAAAGATACATTCCCGTCATCAAGCGGTTATCCCGGATCAGTCTTCCGGGGACCACATGATGGTAGGCGAGGATGAGTACCTTCCCGCTCCCCGCCTGTTTCAGGAAAAAAGAGGCGGCGCCTGTCGCATAAAGCACCCTGGCGGCGGCATCTCTCAGGGAGGTTGTCATACTTCACCACCTCCGGCTTTACAAGACACGGGCATCATGGAAGCTCGTGCATTTCCAGCACGCCCGTTCCCTTTCCGAAAGAGCTCGACCAAACAACGATTCCGGCTGCCTAATCTTTTATCATGGCCATGAGCACTATACATCGCCAAAGAATTCAAGAATCGCATCGATCACACGGTCCTGATCTTCCCTGGTCAGTTCATAGTAGCAGGGGAGCCGTATCAGCCGTTCACTCATCTCCTCCGTCACCGGCAGGTCTCTCTCGGAGCATCCCATTTTCCGGCCCATCGGGGAGGTGTGGAGCGGAACGTAGTGGAAGACCGCGCCGATACCCTTCTTCTTGAGATGCGCAATCAACCGTCCTCGATCCTCCCGTTCGGTTTCAACGATCAGGTAAAAGAGGTGGGCGTTGTGCCGGCACCCATCAGGGGCCGCAGGCATCCGGATAAAGCCTCGGCGGGCAAGCGGTTCCAGTTGCTCAGCATAATACCTGAAGATCTCTTGCCTCTTCCGTGTGATGGTGTCGGCCTCCTCGAGTTGGGCATAGAGGAATGCCGCGACGATCTCCGAAGGGAGAAATGACGATCCGATGTCAACCCAGGTGTATTTGTCCACCTCGCCGCGGAAGAACTTGCTGCGGTTGGTCCCCTTCTCTCGGATGATCTCGGCCCGCTCGACAAACCGATTGTCGTTCA
>CAZAST010000186.1:0-509 GCA_964487805.1 uncultured Syntrophaceae bacterium | reverse complement strand
CGCCGCTGATGAAATTCTTCGTCTCGTGGAAGCTGTACGCCCCGAGATGACCAATAGTCCCCAAAGAGCGCCCTTTGTATGTGGCGTTCACACCCTGGGCCGCGTCTTCCACAACCAAGAGATCATGCCGGCGCGCAATCTCCATAATCGTATCCATCTCGCAGGAAACGCCCGCGTAGTGGACCGGCACGATGGCCTTTGTCCTTTCCGTAATGGCACCCTCGATCAGGTCCTCATCCAGATTGAGCGTATCTGGGCGGATATCGACAAAGCATATCCTGGCATTGCGCAGGGCGAAGGCGTTGGCGGTGGAGACGAAGGTAAAGGAGGGCATGATCACTTCGTCCCCCGGCTCAAGACCGCACAGCATTGCTGACATGTCCAGCGCGGCGGTGCACGAATGGGTCAGGAGCACCTTCTTCGCCCCGAATTCCCGTTCCATCCACTCATTGCACTTCTTCGTAAAGGTTCCGTCTCCGGCCAAGTGTCCCCCCTGAACGGCCTGGGCG
>CAZAST010000185.1:0-4956 GCA_964487805.1 uncultured Syntrophaceae bacterium | reverse complement strand
CAGTATATCCTCGAGGCCGGATATGATCGCTTCGGCATCTTCGGAAGAAATGATCCCCTGCGCGGCAAGCATGCGGCAATGCGCAATTGAGCCCGCAATATCATAGGGATAGAGCCTCCTGTCGAAATGGAGGGAGGAGGTGAATTCCTCGACCCGGCTGTCGGTAGGCTCGTCAAACCGGCCCCCCCATGGTTTTTTGCGTCCGGACATATAGGGACCCCGTCATCCGCGGTTATTTTTTCAATAACGCCTGCATCTTCAATCTGAGCGCATTGAGCCTGATAAATCCCGTGGCATCCTTCTGATCATACACCGCATCCTCACCGAAGGTGGCCAGTTCCTCGCTGTAGAGCGACTGAGGCGCCTTGACTCCCACCGGTATGCAATTCCCCTTGTACAATTTCAGGCGAACAGTGCCGGTCACGTCCCGCTGCGCCTCGTCGATCATCTTCTGGAACATCTCCCTCTCGGGTGAATACCAGAAACCGT
Source organism: uncultured Syntrophaceae bacterium (assembly GCA_964487805.1). Taxonomy (GTDB): domain Bacteria; phylum Desulfobacterota; class Syntrophia; order Syntrophales; family UBA2210; genus UBA6078. Next base: position 4,467 of record CAZAST010000185.1, on the reverse strand, counting down.
TGTATATGATCTGGGCGTACCGGGGCATGAGAGAATCACGGATGAGCATGACTTCCCGGTCCATAGTGATGGTCTCCATGGCACGGTGGGCCGCCCAGAGGGCCGTGCCCCCCGGGGTCTCGTAAATCCCCCTCGATTTCATCCCGACAAAACGGTTCTCCACCATATCGACCCGGCCAATTCCGTTTTCTCCCGCAAGGGAGTTCATCTGATCGAGAATCCGGGCCGGGCCCATGGGCGTACCGTCGATCGCCACGGGGTTTCCCTTCTCAAAGGACACTTCCACATAGGTAGGCCGATCCGGCGCCTTCTCCGGAGAGACCGTCATTACAAACATATCTTCAGGCGGCTCCACCCACAGGTCTTCAAGGACACCCCCTTCATGGGAGATATGGAGGAGGTTTCTATCCTCGCTGTAAGGGCTTTTTTTCGTTGATTTTATGGGAATATTATATTTCTCCGCATAATCGATCATCGCTTCTCTCGAGTTCAGAGTCCAGTGCTCGTCTTTCCAAGCTGATATGATCGTGATGCCGGGATCGAGGGCCATATAGGTCATTTCAAACCTGACCTGATCGTTCCCCTTTCCGGTAGCCCCGTGACAAACAGCATCCGCCCCCTCCTTGTGTGCGATCTCGATTTGCCGCTTGGCCACGATGGGCCGTGCCAGGGAGGTTCCCAGGAGGTATCTTCCTTCATATACGGCATTGGCCCGGAGAGCCGGAAAGACAAAATCACGCACGAATTCTTCCTTGAGATCTTCCACATAGGCCTTGACCGCCCCTGTGGCGACCGCCTTTTCTTTTAGACCCTCAAGTTCCTGTTTCTGGCCAACATCCCCGGTGAGGGTAATAACCTCACACCCGTACGTCTCAATCAACCATCTGACAATCACCGATGAATCAAGACCGCCCGAATATGCCAAGACCACCTTTTTTATATCCTTTTTCACTTCTCATCTCCTCCAGACATAAGAATTTCCATAATTGCTTTCTGTACGTGCAGGCGGTTCTCCGCCTGGTCGATAATCACGGACCGGGGTCCATCGATCACGCCGGCGGCTATCTCCTCGCCGCGGTGAGCCGGCAGGCAGTGCATGACGATGGTCTCATCCTTCGCAGACCGAAGCAGTTTCTCGTCAACCTGGTATCCCTGAAACGCCACCCGGCGCTCTTCCTGCTCTTCCTCCTGCCCCATGCTGGCCCACACGTCCGTGTATATGACGTCGGCTCCGGAGACCGCGTCGCCGGGTCTGCGCAGGAATTCGATCCCCTCCTTCGCCTCCCGAATTCCCCGTTCCAGGATCGATGCGTCGGGGTCATATCCCTCGGGACACGCCATAGACAGATGAAAAGGGAGACGGGCCGCAGCGTTGATCCAAGAATTCGTCATGTTGTTTCCGTCCCCCACATAGGCTATCTTCAGCCCCTCATATCCACCCTTCTTCTCTATAATAGTGAAGAGATCGCTCAGGACCTGGCAGGGGTGCAACAGGTCCGTCAATCCGTTGATGACGGGAATGGTGGCGTAGCGGGCGAATTCCTCGACCATGGCCTGGTCAAATGTCCGTATCATGATGCCGTCGATATACCGGGACATGATCCGCGCCGTGTCGGACAGGAGCTCTCCCCTTCCCAGTTGGATATCGCGCCGGCTCAGGAATATGCCCGCCCCGCCCAACTGGTGAATCCCCGCTTCAAAGGAGAGGCGGGTCCGCGTGGATGATTTGTCGAAAAGCATCCCCAGGGTCTTCCCCCGCAGAGATTCGTGGGCGATTCCTTTGCGCCGCAGGTTTTTCAATAACTGGGCCCTCTTGAATATCTCGCTGAAATCGGCGGCGTCCAGATCATAGATTGACAGCAGGTCCTTTTTCATAAATCCCGCATCACCTCGTCCAGTATGGCAATCGCGCAATCCACATCACTCCGCCCGATGATCAGAGGGGGCACAAATCGAAGAACGTTCCCGCAGGTGCAGTTCAGGAGAAGCCCAGCCTCCATGCACCTCTTCACGATATCAGCCCCTTCGATGGAAAGCTCAACGCCGATCATGAGACCTCTACCCCTTACCTCTCTGATGATGGGATGATCCCTTTTCAAACCCTCGAGCCGTTCGCGAAAGTATACCCCCGTCTCCCGGCAGTTGTCCACTACCCCCCCGTTGAGGAGGGCTTCCATCACGGCAAGGGCCGCCGCCATGGCGAGGGGATTTCCCCCGAAGGTGGACGCATGGCTTCCCGGGGTGAAGGAGGCCGCCACTTCGTCCGTGGCCAGCATGGCCCCCACGGGAAACCCATTCCCCAGGGCCTTGGCCAGCGTCATGATATCGGGCGCCACACCGCTGTGTTCATAGGCGAAGAGATTCCCCGTCCGCCCCATCCCCGTCTGAACCTCATCCAGTATCATGAGCGCGCCGGTGTCATCGCATATTTTCCTGACTCCCTCAAGATATCCCTTGTCCGGAACCCTGACCCCTCCTTCTCCCTGTATGGCCTCCACCATGACCGCGCACACATCTTTTCCGACCGCCCGCTCAAGGGAGGTGAGATCGTCGAAGGGGACGTACTCGAACCCTACGGGCAGGGGATCAAAACCGTTCTGGAACCGCTCCTGCCCCGTTGCCGTGAGGGTGGCCAGAGTCCGCCCGTGGAAGGAATTTCTCATAGTGATGATCCGATACCGTTCCCTGTTGGCATGTTCGTGGGCGTACTTGCGCGCCAGCTTGATGGCGCCCTCATTGGCCTCGGCCCCGCTGTTGCAGAAAAAAACCTTATCGGCAAAGGAGTTTTCCACCAGAAGGGCCGCAAGGCGGATCTGGGGTTCGATGTGATATATGTTGGACACGTGCATGAGCGTCCGGGCCTGCGCGCAGATAGATTCCGACACCTGGGGATTGGCGTGGCCGAGGGCGCACACGGCGATCCCCGCGAGAAAATCGAGATATTCCTTTCCGTCGGCGTCCCACACCCGCGCCCCTTCGCCCCGCACCAGGACAATCGGCAGCCGTGCGTATGTGCCCATGATGTATGTATTCGAGTCGGCAATAAGCTCGTTCGTCGTCTTCATTTCACCCTTCAACTCCCGTTATGTCGTGCCATGACCCGTGCCCGCAGCCCCCTTCTGCCTGCGAACGCCGTTCAATCCCCCACCACTTCCGTGCCGATCCCTTTGTCCGTGAATATCTCCAGGAGGACCGCATGATCGAGGCGTCCGTCGATGATGTGGGTCTTCCCGACCCCCCCCCGCAGGGCCTTGAGACAGCATTTCACCTTGGGGTACATTCCTCCCTCTATGATTCCCTCTTCTATCAGCTCACCGGCTTCCGCGGCGTTGATGGAGTGTATGAGGCGTTTCTTCTTATCGAGAATCCCCTCCACATCGGTGAGCAGAACCAGCTTCTCTGCGCCGAGAGCGGAAGCAATCTCCCCCGCCACCACGTCCGCATTGATGTTATAGGTTTCCCCTTTGTCACCGGCGCCCGTAGGGGCTATCACGGGGATAAACCCGTCTTGTACCAGCGACAGGATCAGTCCCGGATTGATCTTTCTGACCTTCCCCACCAGGCCTATATCGATGATCTCCGGCGGGGTGTCTTTCGCTTTGTCATCACTCAGGAAATACTTTTCTGCCTCTATGATGTTCCCGTCCTTACCGCTCAGGCCGACGGCCCTCCCTCCGTGGTTGTTTATGAGCCCCACGATCTGCTTGTTGAGTTTGCCCACCAGAACCATCTCCACGATGTCCATGGTCTCTTCATCCGTCACCCGCATCCCCTGGATGAATTTCGAGTCCTTCCCCAGTTTCTTGAGAAGGGTGCTGATCTGGGGTCCGCCGCCATGAATGATTACCGGATTTATCCCGATGTATTTCATCATGACGATATTGATGGCGAACATCTGTTTCAGATTCTCATCGACCATGGCGTGGCCGCCATACTTGATAACAATGGTCTTACCGTAAAACCGCCGGATGTAGGGAAGAACCTCAAGAAGAATATCCGCCTTCTTCATTGATTCTTTCAGGTTATTTGAATGCATGTCTTCGCTCCTTCCTGTGGGGACACGGCATACCGACAGGCGCTTCAGTCATTACAGGACATATCTGCTGAGGTCTTCATCCTCAATAATGTCATTCAGTTTCTCCATTACATACCCGGCGTCAATGTCAACCTCCCGATCCGAGACCGCAATATCAGGGGCTTCAAAGGATATCTCCTCCAGAAGAATCTCCATGACCGTGTAGAGCCTGCGGGCCCCGATATTCTCCATTCGTTCATTCACCAGGGCGGCCACCTCGGCAATCTGGGCGATAGATTCTTCCTGAAAGGTGAGTCGGATCCCCTCCGTCGCCATCATCTCCGTGTACTGTTTAATCAGGGCGTTGTGGGGCTCCGTCAGGATCCGTATAAAATCCCCTTTTTCCAGCGGATCGAGCTCAACCCGTATGGGGAATCGTCCCTGAAGTTCGG
>CAZAST010000184.1:0-4984 GCA_964487805.1 uncultured Syntrophaceae bacterium | reverse complement strand
AAATTATTTTTATCATCTCGGCGAGCTTATTGTTGATATGGGACACCTTCTTCAAACCATTGTATTCCGCGGCGGCGGCGGCGGCCCCGATGAGAACATCACCGACACCGCACTTGCAACCACCGTGGGAATGCCGGTGAAAGTTGCCGAACTGCCTCACCATATTGCCGGCAAATTCGTGTTCTCCACACAGAAAGACATGTTCCCAGGGGATAAAGACATCGTCAAATATGATCATGGGACAGAATTTACTGTAGTTGGCATTTCCCAGGTCGCATTCTTCGAGTTCTCTCGCTTCCATGGATCCCCTGCCGTACACATGGATAAAACCCTTCGCATCAACGGGAAGGGCAAAACACAGGGCGTAATCCTTGTCAGCTTCCCGCATCTCCCTCGTCGGAACGATAAGGCCCCAGTGCGCGCACAGAGATCCCGTCTGGTGTACTTTCGCCCCCCGTACCACGATCCCCTTATCGTTCCGGTCAACCACATGGACGTACATGTCGGGGTCGGACTGCTCGGACGGGCGTTTCATCCTGTCTCCCTTGACATCCGTGACCCCGCTGAAAACGGTGAGATCGTTTTTTTGAATCATCTTTAACCAGTTCAAGAATCTTTCATTGTACTGTGTCTGATATTTCTGATCACAATTGTAAGTTTCGATACCTACGGCGTTGATGGCATCCATGCCCGTACAACGCATGTAGCAGGTACCGATTTCGTGGCTTAGATATTTCAGCATTTCAACTTTATCCTGCAGATCCTGCTGACTCTTGTAGAACTTCACAAACCGGCTTGTGTCCTCCCCGGTCAAATCCGATTGTGTTACCAAAAAGCTTCTTCCCTCCGGTTCCTCAGCCAGAGCGTAGGTTTTTGCCACCCCCGCGACCATGTGCTTGATGAGGGGGTGATCATGAGGTTTCTCAACTTTTTCTCCGAGAATGTACGCGGTCGGATGTGTCGCCCTCAGAGCTTCATAGTATTGTGCCCGTGTCTTCAGAGCCATAAAAAATCCTTTCCCTTAGTCAAAATTCATTAAAAGTTTTCTTCTATTGATGCGAAAGTATGATGGTTGCATATTCCTCACCGGCCTTCCGGCGACGATTGTGTAAATCGCCTGGCAAACACCACCAGGAGCATGAGTATGACGACTAACGCGAAACCGATAAGGTCCGATATCAATTCAGGGTACCCCACGCTTAACCCCGCAAGAAAGAAAAGGGGTCGCGACCACATAGGAAGAACCCCGATGCCGATCATGTAACCCTCCAGAGCGCTCGCGATAACCCAGAGTCCCAGCGTACAGGTGAAAATAGTATACACTACCTCCCAAGCAGGTCCGTGCAGCACGAGGGCCGGATTAAGTACAAAGAAAAAGGGCACAATATAGGCGGCGATTCCCAGGCGCATCGACTGGAACCCTGTCTCCATGGGAGATGCACCGGACAGACTGGCGGCGGCGAAAGATCCGAGTGCGACGGGGGGCGTGATAAAGGAGGACATTCCCCAGTACATGACGAAGAGGTGCACCGCCAGCGGGTACAGCCCCATGTTGACCAGGGCAGGGGCCATGACCACCGCCAGGAAAATGTAGCAGGCGGTGATGGTCATTCCCATCCCGAGGACAAAGCTTGCAAATGCGCCAAGGATCAACAGCAGGTACATGTTGCCGCCGGCCAGCGCAACGACCTCGCTTGAAAATGAATGGGCCACTCCAGTGAAACCCATGGATCCGATGATCAACCCGCAGGCCGCAAGGATCGAAGTGATTTCCGCCATGAACTTTCCAATTCCTTCAATAAGGTCAAGGAACTTCCGGGGCGTCATCCGGGTGGACTTCTTGAACATGGTCAGCCCGAGCAGCACCGCTGTGGTGATCCACGCCGCATGTGTCTCCCGCCAGAGAATGACCACGATATAAATGAGCAGGGCGATCGCCAGGAGGTAGAACCAGCCCTCTTTCATGACCGTCAGGAATCGCGGACAATCTTCCTTCGGCGTTCCGACGATGCCCTTACGGGCCGCATAAGCGTCGACCTGCACGAAAATGCAAAAAAAGTAGAGGAACGAGGGAATCGCGGCGGCGAGAATGATGGTCACATAGGGAACCTGGAGTACCTGCGCCATGACAAAGGCGACGGCACCCATGACAGGAGGCATAACGATTCCTCCCGTGGAGGCACAGGCTTCCACAGCGCCAGCGAATCGGGCGGAGAAACCCGTCCGTTTCATGGCTGGAATGGTGACGGAGCCGGTGCCAAGCACATTAGAAATCACGCTGCCGCTGATGCTCCCCATGAGTGCGCTGGCGACGACGGAGACCTTTGCGGCACCGCCGCGCAACTGGCCAAGAAGCGACAATGAAAAATCCAGGAAGAATTTTCCTGCCCCGGTGTGCTGAAGCGTGACGGCGAAAATCATGAAACCGATGAGCAAGTTGCCCACCACCGTCATGGGAATGCCGATGATGCTCTCGGGCCCCATGCCGTGGTATGCCACGGTCCGCCAGAAACCAAAGGATTTACCCTTCAAAAACAGGGGCATATAGTTCGCAAAAAGAGGATAGAGTGCGAACACGAGGCAGACACACGCGAAGGCCGTACCGCCTGTCCTCCGGGCGCTTTCAATCACGCACGTGAGCAGGATGAGAGAGAGAACTTTCGCGTGCATGGGCCCCATGACCTCCCATCCGCGAAAGAGTATTTCGTTGGCATTGACAAAGAAAAACATGGCGGAAAAACAGGAGAGGGCCGCCAAGATATAATCAAACCAGGGAATTCTTTCCGAGGCAGCGCCTTTTCTGTGGGGGAACGCAATAAACACGAGAGGAATGAAAAGTCCCAGAAGGAAAAACAGGTATCCAGTGGCCGGGAATGTCCATCCTCCCACCTGGAGATAAAAGTTCACATAGATTGCCGCGCAGATGGCTATCGCAGTGAACAGCAAAAAAAGCCACCTGACGGGTCCTGCAAGATCCCTGTGTTTTTTTACTGCCAAACCTGCATCGACATTGCTCTTCATGGGGAAAAACTCCTCTCACAGAATGTGTCAACGTTCCAGATTGATATGATAACTGTCTACCAGGCACCTCGTGCCGTTCCCGTCCCCGGAGACACATGAATGTCGAATCACAACTCCAGACATAGCAACGGCCGGGACGCATCAAACAGTTCACGACAACTTTAGATGACGGGGATCGGGAAAGCCGCCATGATCTCGGATTCCCCAATCCCCGGATACACACCCCTCAGTCTTCGTGCTATTTCAGAAGACCCGCCTCAATGAGCTTGGCCCACCAGAACTTCGACCACTCGGGGCTGCCGACCCGTATTTTCTTTTCAGAAGCTTCTTTCTGGGCAACCTTCCAGAGATCCATTCTCTTTTGCTCGGCTGCGAGCTGCTCCTGCTGGAACTTTTCAAGTTGATCGGTCCAGACGCCTTTTTCCTTCAGAAGCTTCACCACCCCGTCATGATAGGGATAGAAGCACCCCTCTGTATCAGCCAGAGTCTCACGATTCCAGCCAGGAAGTTCGGCATGCACGTCCTTGTAGATTTCATAGCCTTCCCACATGGCTTTGGCGTAGTAGTAGACTGTGTCGACGGGCGTTTTTGCCCAGGTCCAGATGTTGTAAGGATATATCATGGCATGGAAGGGCTTATGACCCTGGTCCTGGCCGGCGTAGCGGGTCACGAGGGCCCTGGCAGCCCAGGGGCTGTACTCCCAGAGACGTTTCCATCCTGCATCGTCCTTGATGTCAAGATCGAACCAGTGAATCCCGTGACGACTCGCAGCGGTTTCCATCGGGGCCGATCCCGTGGTACCAAACTGATAGAAATCAACGGCTCCTTCCGTCACCGCCTTTGCCGCCGCTCCGTGGGAAGGGAACTGGACGGTGATGAAATCGCCCTTTTCCTGGTACAACCCGCCAAAGGCAAGCGGTCCCAGTACATTGTGGGTGAGTGTCGCGCCGCCAGGCACCACGGCGACTCTCTTACCTTTCATGTCAGCAATCGTTTTGATTCCCGAATCACCCCTGGTGTAAACGCCCACGAACAGGTTTCCCCCGCGCCATCCCATGCGGATCGGCTGGGGTCCCCACTCAGGACCGTCGAAGTCACCGGTACCGCGCGAAATAAACCATCCCGTGGCGCCTGTGGCGATGGTAAATTCCACTTCGCCCGCCCGCATGGGAAGAACCCGGCCTATGTCGGTGCCCGCAGGGATAATGTTGGTCCTTATACCCGCCACCTTGTTTACAGCCTCGGCAATACCAGCAGAAAAGATGTAGGCCTGCGACCCGACACCGTAACCTGTCATGCTGACTTCCTTCGGTTTTGCCGCCAGTGCTGACGAACCCGCCATCACAAAAAGAAAGCATACCGAAAGCGCAACGACACCAAAAATCTTTTTCCTCATCGTTCTTACCTCCTGTTTGTTGTTTACCTGGTTTATGTTATCGCCTCATGCCCTGTGAGCCACATCGTGACACCTGCCTGTCATGCGTGCGACGGACCGGGAAATGGAAGAACCACAAGCCGATCCTGACTGCCCCGTAGATCATTATTCTGAAGAATACCCCTACCCTACTACTCTGCTTGTTGCCGTGTCTGCGCCGGTAGGGTGGCTACCATCAGCATTTTTGCCGGTTTATCGCCAAGACTTTTTCCGTAATGTTCCACACTGCTGTCGAAATAGGCGCAGTCTCCCGCCTTCAGGATGTATGGTTCCTGGCCGTAGCGAAATTCCAGCACGCCTTCCAGAATATAGAGCATTTCTTCTCCTTCATGCTTGAAAATGACGGGCTTCCATTGGGGATCGACGGGCCGGGTGAGCATGTACACATCCATGCTTTTATTTTTATACTTGTACGCAAGGGATTCGTAATGATAGCCAAACATGGTCCCCGGACGGGCCATTGAAAGGCGTTCATCCTTTCTCACAATTGAGATGGATCCGCTTTCCTCGGTTTCACCGAAAATATCG
>CAZAST010000183.1:2074-4997 GCA_964487805.1 uncultured Syntrophaceae bacterium | reverse complement strand
TCACAACCATTTTCGGGTGAATGACAGGAAGGTCAATATCCCTTCCTATCTGGTTAAGGTTGGCGATAAGATACAGGTAAGAGAAAAAAGTAGAAAAGTTACCACCATACTGGATGCATTGGAAACCGTAGCCAGACGTGGTGTTCCCGCGTGGCTAGAAGTTGATAAAGATACCTTTACCGGTGTGGTGAGGGCGCTGCCCGCTCGGGAAGAATTAACCATGCCTATTCACGAACAACTGGTGGTTGAGTTTTACTCTAAGTAATATGTTTTTATATGAGGGATGAGCAATATGGAGAGAAACTGGCGCAGCCTTATAAAACCGAAACGAATAGAGGTGGATGAACAAAGCCATACATCGTTTTACGGTGAATTTACCTGCCAGCCCCTGGAAAAAGGGTTTGGCATCACGCTCGGCAACGCCCTGAGGAGAATAATCCTTTCCTCCATTTACGGCGCGGCCATTACCTCCGTCAGATTTGACGGTGTGCTTCATGAGTTTTCCAGCATCGCAGGCGTCAAGGAGGATGTTTCCGATATTATATTGAATCTGAAGGGTGTTCGGTTGAAAATGCACCAGGATGATCCCCGGATGCTTCGTATCGATGCCTCAGGGGCGGGGACCGTCACAGCCGGTGATATTATCACCGATGAGTCTGTTGAGATCCTCAATCCCGACCATCATCTGGCAACTCTTTCCGATCGAGCGGTGTTTAAGGCGGAGTTGATGGCCGAGGTTGGAAAGGGGTACGTCCCCGCCAGCAGAGATGTGGAACTGGGACAACCGGAGGGTACCATCAATATTGACGCACTGTTCTCCCCCATCAAGAAGGTTTCATACACCGTTTCAAACGCCCGTGTCGGCCAGATAACGGATTACGACAAACTGGTCCTGGAGATATGGACGGACGGCAGCATACTCCCTGAGGAAGCCGCCGCGTATGCAGCAAAGATCTTGAAGGAGCAGGTGAGCGTCTTCATCAATTTTGATGAACCGGAAGAAACGCATCAGCCGGAAGAAACAGGGGAAGAAAGTTGCATCAATGAGAATCTGTACAAGGGGGTCGATGATCTGGAGCTTTCCGTGCGTTCGGCCAATTGCCTGAAAAATGCGGGTATCCATTATATTGGCGAACTGGTGCAGAAGACGGAACAGGAGATGCTCAAAACGAAAAACTTTGGAAGGAAATCTTTGAATGAGATTAAAGAGATGCTTTCCGATATGGGGCTGAGCCTCGGAAGCAAGGTGGATTTTCATCCCCCCGAAGTTCATCCTGAAGACAAGGAAGATTAATACTAGAGGAGCACTGCGCGATGCGTCACAGAAGAGCTGGGAGGAGACTTGGCAGAACGACGAGCCACAGGAAGGCAATGATGAGGAATCTGGTAACGTCTCTTTTTGAACATGAGAAGATTACCACTACAGATGCCAAGGCCAAGGAGTTGAGGAGTGTCGCCGACAGGATGATAACCTTGGGCAAGAGGGGGACCCTTCACGCGAGGAGGCAGGCGCTTTCATTTATACGGAGCAGCCGGATTACAAAGAAGGTGTTTGAGGAATTATCACCCCGCTACAGTGAACGGATGGGGGGATATACACGAATAATCAAAATAGGAACGCGGGAAGGTGACAACGCCCTCCTTTCAGTGATAGAATTGATGCCTGCGGAAGCGAAGAAAGAAGAAAAGAGGAAAAAATCCGCCGCCAAGTAAGGATGTCAAGATGGGATCCGACAGGGCAGGGGGTTTCCCCTGCCCTTTTTTATTCCTTGATTTTTCAGTGTGAGCGGTTATAATCCTCTCAGGTTGCATCAAGAAATTTTTATACGGTTTCCAGGCGATTATCCTTGCCCGGAGGGCGAGGATTACAGGGAGGATCAATCATGGCGGAAGAGAAGATCGGCGAAGTGATGAAGTTTTTTTCGAAACCCAGTGTTGCGGCGGTGAAGATCACGGCAGGGGAGTTGCGTGTGGGCGATACGGTCAGATTTAACGGGCACACCACTGATTTCGAAGACACGATACAGTCAATGGAGATCGATAATAAACAGATCGAGAAGGCGACGGCGGGGGATTATATCGGCGTCAAGGTTTCCGATCGCGTTCGCCCCGGGGACGAAGTGTTCAGGGTTTCGGCGGAATAATTCCGTCGGGGATATTTCCGGCCGGTCACGAGTGTAACCTGTTGGCTTAGCTGTGTAAAAGGGAATTCAGAGGGCGGGGTTGTGTGGCGCAACCGCTGCCCTTTTTTTGTCCGGAGGGCGTGTGTGCATGCTCAATTCTCTTGAGTATCTGGAAGGATTGAAACAACGGGGGATACATCTGGGACTCGGGCCTATCTCCCGGCTTCTTGGTCGTCTCGACAATCCACAGGATGCATATAAAACAATTCTCATAGGAGGGACCAACGGCAAGGGTTCAACGGCTGCGATTCTTTCTTCTATCCTGATCAAAGAGGGATTGCGGGTTGGTCTCTATACCTCTCCTCACCTGTGCGATTTCAGGGAACGGATACGCGTAAACGGGGGTATGATCGAAAGCGATGTCCTTTCGGGTCTCATAGAGAAGGTCCGCGCGAAAACCGCTGAGGACATTACCTATTTTGAATACGCTACCGCCTTGGCATTCCTGCATTTTTCAAAATGCGCGGTGGACATTGCTGTCCTTGAAGTCGGGATGGGGGGACGGCTGGATGCCACCAATCTCGTCTCTCCCCAGGTTTCTATTATAACCAATATTTCTCTGGAGCATCAGGAATACCTGGGGCGTGATCTGAGGTCGATCGCCCGTGAAAAGGGGGGAATTATACACGAGGGCGGTCTTTGTATAACGGCTTCCACAAAGCGAAATGTCATTGATACGCTGCAGGACATCTGTCATCAGAAGGGGGGGACCCTCTATCGGATAGGGAGGGAAATGCGGG
>CAZAST010000183.1:0-2064 GCA_964487805.1 uncultured Syntrophaceae bacterium | reverse complement strand
AGAAGATCGCCGAGGGGGTCCTTTTCCTATGAGGGTATACACAAACGCTATAGCGGCCTCATCCTTTCCCTGGTGGGGAAACACCAGATCACCAATGCCGCGCTGGCCCTTGGGGCCGTCGATCTTTTATCGGAAAAGGGTATGGCCATAAGCGACACATCTGTAATGGAAGGCTTGCGAGATGCCCGGTGGGAGGGACGGCTGGAGCTTATTGCCCGTGATCCCCGTGTGGTGGTGGATGGCGCCCACAATCCCGCCGGGATTGCGACGCTGCGTGAGGCCCTGCTCTCGGATTTTTCGTACCGGAGGTTGATTGTTGTATTTGGGGCTCTTCACGACAAGGACTACGCCGGGATGCTGAAACGGATTCTCCCGCTGGCGGATATGCTGGTACTGACGCGTCCGAAAGAGGGGAGGGCGGCATCAACGGGTGATCTGTTATCGACCCTCGAATCGCGTTACTGCCATCATACCGAAATTGTTGAAGATTCTGTAGAGGCCCTTGCCAGGGCGCGGTCTCTTGCCGGGAGGGACGACCTCATATGCGTCGCCGGCTCGCTCTATCTGGTTGGAGAAATCAAGAGATCGGAAGCTGACCGTGCATCGGCACGGTGTGAGACAAAGTAAATTCTCCATTCTCAATACCCCCCCCATATCTACAGCTCCTCTGATATGACGCGTGCCTTGATACAATGCCGGATCCGAGGTCATGATACGTGGTTTGGGCAGATAGGAGTACTGTTCTACCGGCCATGGGCGAAAAGGACCTCCTTGATGGTGAGAAACATGATCCACAGGTCCATAAGCCAGGTGGAATTTTTGACATAATACAGATCATACTGAAGTTTCTCCTTGCTGTCCTCCATGCTGTCGCCGTATGAGTAGTTGACCTGCGCCCAGCCGGTCAGACCGGGGCGGACGGAGTGGCGAAGATTATAGTAGGGGATTGTCTTTTCCATCTCACTTACAAAGACGGGACGCTCGGGCCGGGGGCCGACCATATCCATATCCCCCTTGAATATGTTGATGAACTGCGGCACTTCGTCCAGCCTGAGTTTGCGGATCACCCTGCCGACCCGGGTGATGCGGGGATCATCCTTCCGGGCGAAGGTCGGTCCGCTCCGCGCTTCCGCGTCCGCGACCATGGAACGGAATTTGAGGAGATGGAATATCCTGCCGTTAAAGCCGACCCGTTCCTGCCGGTAGAAAACCGGTCCGGGGGACTCAAGCTTGATCAGGAAGGCGATGAGGAGGAGGAGCGGGGAGAGAACCGTCAGGAGGGTAAAGGAAACGATCATCCCCTGGATCTGTTTGATCGTTCGATGGATCGGGGTCTGGCAGAATCCCTCTTCAAAGAGAAACCAGCTCGGCTTCAGATACTCGTCGATAATGATCTTTTTCTTAACCTCCTCGTAAAAAGTTGAGCCTTCAAGGATTCTGATATCCGACGTCTTGAGCTTGAGAAGATCGTGAACCGGCAGTTTGCCGCGCCTGTCCCGGAGCGTGACGACAATAATATCTACGGGATTGACGGATTGCAGTGTCCCGATGATCTGCTCCATGGGACCGATAACCGGGATGCCGTAAAAGTCCGTTCCCACCTGATTTTCTACCGCGGAGATAATGCCGATTATCTCATAGTCCCTGAAACGTTTCTGGTGCGAGTCTTTAATGATCTCGTGGCTCAGGTCATTGGCCCCGATAAGGAGGACGCGGTTCCGATTCTTCCTCATGCCGTAGTAAAGGACATACCGGAAAAAGAAGAGGCCCGCGAAGGTCGCGCTGAGGGGGGGGAGAAGACGCCAGTTGATGAGAGCGAGATCGTTGATGAAAAAACTCAAGGTGACAATAAAGCCGCTGGAAATCAGAAAAGCGATGACGGTTCTTTTGAATAGCTCAACCGGAGAGATCTGTTCCGTAAAGGAAGAGAGTCCGGAAATAAAGAGAGCAATAAGAACAAGCAGGGTAAAAATAAGCAGTGCCAGATGTTCCTGAAAAGGGCCATAGATCCAGAGCGTGGAAGACCGGGGCAGAAGCCAGAAAAAGAATTCAAAAAAGAGGAGG
>CAZAST010000182.1:0-5019 GCA_964487805.1 uncultured Syntrophaceae bacterium | reverse complement strand
TTTGCCGAAATCACGATAAGCGTCAGTTTGCACGAAAAAGCTTTTGTTGTTCCCCCACGCTTCTCACCCCTGTGATTTGCCTTCCCACGGACGATCCACCCGATCCCTGACGTGGAGGACAAGCGTTTTCAGTTCTTCCGGGGACAGACGGAGCAAAAAATCAAAATCATAATCCGTCTGCAACACCTTTTTCAGAATATCGATCAGTTTTTCCTTGGTCATGTGAACACTCCCTCCCTCGGCGGCCGTGAATAGCAAGCGTGGCTTTGCATGTCAATACGATTAAAATCTGATATGTCCCGGTGACCCTCTTCATCCTGTTCATACTCCTTGACAATGACACGTATTTCCCGTTGAATGCGTCAGGTGGTCGCCGTGATGAAAAAGATACTGACAGGAGCGTTGTTGCTTGAATGTGAATAACACACACTTGAAATCGATCGGCTATGTCCTGTGGATCTTCGGATTTACCGGCTCCCACCGGTTTTACTACGGCAGGCCCGTCTCCGGAACGGTCTATTTCCTGACCTTCGGCCTTCTCGGCATCGGGTGGCTCATCGATCTTTTTCTGATACCGTCCCTCCAGCGGCAGGCGAATCTGCGTTTTTCCGAGGGCTGGGTCGATTATTCGATCGCGTGGATTCTCCTCACCTTTCTGGGACTCTTCGGAGCGCACCGGATGTATCTCGGGAAGTGGGTTACCGGTATTCTGTACCTGCTGACAGGGGGGATCTTCGGCCTGGGATATCTGTATGATTTCTGGACGCTGAATGACCAGATAGATGCGGCCAACCATTATCAGTGGCGTGGGTACCTGGATAAAGGAGGATGTTGATGCAGTGATTGTCGGTGGACTGACGGGACGCTTGCATTCCCCCCGAGTATCCTTTAGAGTTCCACGATATGAAAGTAACTGGGCCCATGCACCGGCATATCGACGGGTATCTTAATTTTCTCGCGGTTGAGAAGGGCGTGTCTCTGAACACGCTGGAGGCGTACAGCCGGGATCTGAACCGGTATGCCGCCTTTGCCGAAGAGGCTGGGGCGTCCGATATCAGAGATATCTCGTCGGACACGATCATCTCCTTTCTCGGAGATCTGAAGGGAGGCGGTCTGGCCACCACCTCCATGAACCGTTCGCTGGCGGCCATCAGAGGATTTTACCGGTATCTTCTGGCCGAAGAAATTATCGATGAAAATCCGGTCGCTTCCATCGAGCTCGCGAAGGTATGGATGCATCTTCCCGACACGCTGAACCGGGAGGAGATGGCCCTTCTCCTGAAACAGCCCGGGATCAAAACGCCCCTTGCCCTCCGCGATACGGCAATGCTGGAACTTCTGTACGCAACGGGGGTGCGCGTGTCGGAGCTGGTCTCTCTGGGAATGGGGAACATACACTGGCAGGCGGGGTATCTGATTGTCGTGGGGAAGGGGAACAAGGAGCGGATCGTTCCCATCGGGCAGACCGCCCTCAACTGCCTGAACCGGTATGTGGCGGAGGGGCGCAAAAAACTCGCCGGGGGCCGGCCGTCAAACACCCTTTTTCTGAACCGCTCGGGGGAGGGGCTCACGCGGCAGGGCTTCTGGAAGATTATCAAAAAATATGTTAGAAAAGTCGGTCTGAACAAGAAGGTGTACCCCCATACCTTCAGGCATTCATTCGCAACGCACCTTCTGGAGGGGGGCGCCGACCTGCGTTCCGTTCAGGTTATGCTCGGTCATGCCGACATATCGACGACGCAGATATACACGCATGTCACACGCGAACGGCTCAGTGAAATTCACAGAAAGTATCACCCGCGAGGATAGGGATGGATTATTACCGTGATCCCGCAGACAAGCAGAGAGACGAACAAGAGGCTCACCGCACAAAACGAAATCGGCGTTTGTGGGGGATTGTTCCCCTCGTTGTCCTCGTCTCCTTTGCCGTTGGAATCGGGTTCAGACCGGCAATGGAGGCCTTCGATGGGTTTGCCTATCTGGAACGGGCGCGGGATATCGTTCTGGTAGCTGTTGGGAGTAAGACTCCCCGCCTCAATTACATCGATATCGAAAAGAACGGCGCGGATTATCGCCTGAGGGAAGGTGACCGCTTTGATGTCTCGTATCGCGATGAATTCGTTGTGAAAAAAGTTTCGACGAACGCTCTCTTGAATCGGGGAATCACGGTGGATGTGGAGGCGGTGGGAACCGAACATGATCTGGCGCTGCTTCTCAAAGGGGTTGAACTGGTCGATAAAAAGATTGCGGACGATGCAAAAAGCTTCGAAATTGCCATATTATACCGGGGGCGGCCAATGGCGTCCATTCCCATTGACGTGCAGGTGATGCCCCAGGACTGGCTGCGATTCGCGCGGGGGAGCACGACCGAAAAATCACAGGTTGCGTACCTCGAACGGGCCGTTCAGATGCAGCCCGATGACGTCAACACGCGCAAGATGCTTGCCCGGCTTTACGTGAAGACCGGCCAGACGGGTAAGGGGATTGAGGAGTACAAGAGGGTCTTGACTCATAAACCGGATGATCTGGCCTCTCTGATCGAGCTCTCGAAGGCGTACCAGGCCGCGAAGCAGTTCGACAAGGCGGTGGAGATCTATCGGAAGGTCATCGCCATAGATCCGAAGGACGATGTGGCGTACGCCAATATCGCCTATGCCTACGCGCAACTGGGAAACTGGGTGCGGGCGGCCGCCAACAGCGAAGCCTCCCTGAAGCTGAATCCGGACAGTACCACCGTTCGGTATAATCTGGCTGAGGCATACGAGAAACTGGGCCGAACGAAGGAGGCAATGGAGGAGTACGAAAAGGTCCTGAAAAAGATGCCCGGTGACGTGAGCGTCATGATCGCCCTCGCGGATTCCTATCTCAGAGAGGGGCGGGACGATGACGCTATCGATATGTACCGGAAGGTGATAGACAAACAGCCAAAAAACGCTTCCGCCTATGCCAATATCGGAGTGGCATACGGGAGGAAAGGACTTCTGGACAAAGAGATCGCGAATTACCGGGAGGCCATTTCTCTCAATCCGGATGATCCCGTGATACGCTACAATCTTGCCACGGCCTACGAAAAGGGGAAGGAATACGAAAAGGCCGCTCAGGAGTACCGGAAGGTTCTGGAGTTGAAACCAGGCGATACCGACTCTCGCCTGGGGCTTGCCGAGTATTACCTGCGCAAGAAGGATTATGACAGGGCGGTTCCCCTCTATGAAAAGGTGGCGAAGGCCCGGCCGAAAGAGGCACTCCTCTTTGAAAGAATGGGATTTGCCTACGGTGAGTTGAAACGCTACAAGGAATCCGCCGAGAGCTACGAGCAGGCTCTCGCGCAGGGGTCGAAAAATCCTTCCATCCATTACGACCGTGCCGTCGCTTACGAGCGGGCCGGAAACACGAAAAAGGCGATTGCCGCGTACGAAACCTTTGCCGCGCAGAAACCAACGATGGAGGTTCTGACCATCCTGGCGAATTACTATCGGAAGGAAAAGATGTATGACAAGGCGCTGGGCGCCTATAGAAACATGCTCAAACTCAGTCCCCAGGAGGCGGGATTGTACGCCGGGATAGGGTATATCTACAGCCTGAAGGGGGATTTTGACAAGGCCATCGCCAACTATAGGGAATCGCTCCGGTATGACCGGGAGGATGATCTGGTATATTACCGGCTGGGCGAGGCCTTGGAAAAGAAGGGGCGATACGAAGAGGCCCTGGCGGAATATACCCGCGCCTATCAGATCAATCCCGATTCGCGGGACGCGGCGCGCAAAATACCGCAGATGAGGATTCGAATCCTGCAGCAGAAACACCGGGGGGGGTGAAGGTGAAACAGATTGTTCTCAGGAATATGACGATCGGCGGCGGGGCCCCTTTTGTCCTGATCGCGGGTCCCTGCGTCATCGAAGACGGGCCGCAGACGGAAAGAATTGCCCGGTATCTGCGCGATCTCACCGGAGAGATGGAGATCCCTTTTATATTTAAGGCATCCTATGACAAGGCGAACCGCAGTTCCGTCAACTCCTTCAGAGGCCCCGGGATGAAAGAAGGCCTGGCTATCCTCCGTGATATCAGGGAGGGGCTCCACATCCCCGTGCTCTCCGATGTGCACCGTTTTGAGGAGATTGAAGAGACATCGAAGGTGCTCGATATCATGCAGATTCCTGCTTTTCTGTGCCGGCAGACGGATTTTCTGATGGCGGTCGCGCGGGCGGGCAGGATCGTGAACGTGAAAAAAGGGCAGTTTCTGGCTCCCTGGGATGTGCCTAATATTGTGGAAAAAATCGTTTCCGCCGGGAACGACAAGGTGCTTATTACCGAGAGAGGAGCAACCTTCGGTTATAACAACCTGGTGGCTGACATGCGATCGCTTCCCCTGTTGAGGAGAACGGGATATCCGGTCATCTTTGACGCCACACACAGCGTGCAACTCCCTGGGGGAGCCGGCGTTTCTTCCGGGGGCGACCGGGAGATGGCGGCGTACCTGGCGCGCGCCGCGGTTGCCACGGGGGTTGACGGTCTTTTTCTGGAGGTTCATCCCGATCCTCCATGCGCCTTGTGTGACGGACCGAATTCCCTCTATATGGATTCGCTCCCGGAACTCCTTGGAATGCTCAAAAAGATAGATGGTATCGTCAAAACCGGTGAAAGGTGAAAAAGGCGGATCATGGACGCGGCTCTCTCTGAAAAGCTCAAGACGATCGTTCTGGTGGTGCTTGATGTGGACGGCGTCCTGACGGACGGAAAGATCATTATCGACGACCTGGGAACGGAGTCGAAGCATTTCCACGTCAGGGACGGCCACGGCCTGAAACTTCTCATGAGAGGCGGGATCGATGTGGCGCTCCTGACGGGGAGAACATCCGAAGTGGTAAACCACCGCGCGCGGGATCTCGGGATCACGACCGTTTGCCAGGGAGCAAAGGACAAAGCGCAGGTGCTGGCGGAGATGCTTGCCGAGAAACACATTTCACCTGAGCGTGTGGCCTATGTGGGGGACGATATCGTGGATGTGCCGGCGTTCCGGAT
>CAZAST010000181.1:0-5100 GCA_964487805.1 uncultured Syntrophaceae bacterium | reverse complement strand
CGCGAAGAAGGCCTGCGACTCTACGAACTCTCCCGCGAAGCGAGCCGGATCGGACCCTGCCTTGAGATCGGGAGCTACTGTGGAAAAACGGCCGCCTATATCGGAACCGGGTGCCGGGAGAATGGCGGCGTCCTTTTCTCTATTGATCATCACCGGGGCTCCGAGGAACAGCAGCCGGGAGAGGAATATTTTGACCCTGATCTGTTGGACGGGAAAACCGGTTTGATAGACACCTTCCGGTTCTTCAGAAAAACCATACATGACCTGGATCTGGAAGACACGGTAATCCCGATTGTCGCGCCGTCGGAGACCGTCGCCCGGGCATGGCGCACACCCCTCGGCATGGTCTTCATCGACGGAGGGCACACCTTCGAGGCGGCGATTGCCGACTACGGCTGCTGGTCCCCTCATATCCTGCCGGGGGGATTTCTCGCCATCCATGACATCTTTCCCGACCCGGCACAGGGCGGACAGGCCCCCTACCACATTTACACCCTCGCCCGCGAATCCGGTCTCTTCACCGAACTGCCGATGGTACACACCCTGGGAGTTCTGAAAAGAAAGAATACGAAGGATACCATTCATACCGAATGATCAAGGGGGAAAGTTTCAGGATACCCTGTCTGGCGCCTGTCCTTGAGATCAAACCTCAGGGACCCGGAGGGTTGACTCTTCCCTTTCTGAAAAAATCCATAATGCCGTTGGGAAGGTATATGATGACGATGACAAAAAGGCATCCGTATATGATACGGGCCAGCTCGGCCATGACAAACGTGGACAACCCCTCGTTGACCAGGGTCAGGATGACCGCCCCGATTATCGGTCCGAGCAGGGTGCCGCCACCGCCGAACAGGGCCATGAGCACAATCAGAATGGACATATTGACGTCAAAGACAATGTCCGGATGAATATAGGTGAGGTAATAGGCGTATATGCCGCCGGCAATGCCGGGGAAGAATGCGGAGAGGGCAAAGGCCCAGATTTTCAGCTTCGGAGCGTTGATGGCCAGGGTCTGAGCGACTTCTTCATCTTCTTTGATTGCCCGGAGTCCCGCGCCGAATTTCGAGCGGTTGATCCACAGGCTTGCCGCGATGGTGGCAATCATCAGTATCAGCATGACTTCGAATAAAACGCCCCGGGTGACATTGATCGGCAGTTCCATGCTCTTGAGCCACAGGCCGTCCGCGCCGCCGAGGAACTCCAGGTTTTTTACCCCCAAATCGACCACAAAGGCGAAGCAAAGGGTTATAACGGCAAAATAGGGCCCCCGCAACCTGAGACAGGGGTACCCGATAATGATGGCGATCAGGGCAGCGATCATCCCTGCGGGGATCGTAGAAAGGATGGTGAGGAACGGATTGAGACTGAACACCTGCATCAAAATGGCTGTCGAATACGCCCCGATACCAAAAAACGCGACATGGCCAAAAGAAAGGTATCCGGCATACCCGCCGATGAAATTCCACGAAACGGCCAGCACGACATACAGAAACACCGTGAACAGGAGAGAAACAAAGTAGACCGGAATACTGAACCAGGGGAACAGGGAGATGGCAGCAATAAAAACCAGAAACCCGACTGTCCATTTCATAGAAAGAGGATGTGCTTGTCCCATGATCATACCTCGCTTTGAAACAGACCATGCGGCCGAAAGACAAGGATAACCATGAGCAGGCCGAAGGTAATGACGTTGACCCACTGGTAGGGCAGAAACGCCATGGAAAGTCCCGTTATGACACCGATAATCAATCCCGCCGCTGCGGTCCCCAGCACATTTCCCACCCCCCCGACAATGACCACCAGAAAGACGTAGATGAGCCACAGATTATGGGCATGAGGGTCAAAGGTATACAGGAGCGCCATCCCGACCCCTCCCGCCGCTGCTGAACAGACGGCAAGGCCGAAGGTGATGAGGCTGATACGGTTCAGATTCACTCCATAGAGCTGGGCCGCGTCGGGTTGCTGCCATGCCGCCCTGACGGCTTTCCCCGTGTAGGTCTTTTTCAGGAAAAAATGAATGACAAACACTCCGACAATGGACATCAGGAACCCTGCCAGGCGGGTATACTGGAAGTAGAGAGGCCCGAGGATCAACACCTTGCTCGAATAGGAGGTGGTCATGACGCGAGGATCGGGACTCCAGATAAGAAGGATCAGATTTTCCAGAATAATTGCAATACCGAAGGTTATAATCATTGATGAAACGATCACTTCCTTGGCATGCATCACCGGTTTTATCAGCAGCTGATACACCAGACATGCCACACAAAAGAGAAAGGGGATGGTCAGCACAAGAGAGAGAATCGGATCCAATCCGAAGTGCTGGAGGAGCGAGTAGGCCAGAAAAGACCCGAGCAGGCCGAATGTGGCATGGGATATATTGATAACCTTCATCACCCCCCAGGTCAGTGAAAATCCGACACCGAGGAGCGCGTACACGGCGCCCATCATAATCCCGCTTACCAGTGATTGCGTGAGTAACAGTGTATTCATCTCCGCATACTACCCCTGCATATCTCCTTCACATCGTATCAGGCAGGATAACCTTCATCACTCTGAAATCCCGCCATGGTGTGCTGACAGGGGGAAAGGAGCGGTTTCCCCCTGTCCCCCTGTTTCGATCATTTCCATTTCGGCTTCGGATATATCGGATCAGCCGTCTTGATCTCATCGGGATAGACCAGTTCCACTTCCCCGTTTATCACCTGGGTGCAGAAATTGATGGGGTCGGGCAGGCCCTTCTCATCAAAGGTCATGGGTCCGCAGATGGTGTGTACCGTGTTTGACTTCAACCAGTCACGGATCTTTGTCTGATCCAGACTCTTCGATCCTTCAACCCCCTGTTGCAGAGTCTGCATCCAGGCATAGCCGAATCCGAAATAAAGGGGGTACTGATTTTCTCCGTATTTCTCCTTCACGTGGGCATTGAGCCTGTCGTTTCCGGGATACTTCAGCTTGTTGTGCAGCGAGGTGCCGGAAAAGACATAGTCTCCGTCCTTGCCGAGTTCGTTGACCCATGCGGGAACAACGGAACCAATCCCCTGGACGATGGCCTTGGGATTATAATCGAGTGCCTTCGCGGCCCGCACGGTCATGACACCGTCGGCAAAGAAACCGCTCGAGAACAGAAGATCACAGTTCATCTGCTTGGCCTTGACGATCAGCGGCGTCGCATCAGCGAGGGGCAGGTTGTATTTTTCATTGATGACCAGTTCTATGCCGAGTTCCTTTGACATCTTTTCAATCGAAGGCAAAAGCGCGAGGCCGATGGGATTGTTCATGGTATATACGGCCGCCCGTTTCGGACGCTGATCGAGGGGCATCTTCTTGAGCAGCTGGATAAAGCCTTCATACCACCATTCCCCCATCAGCGGGGGCGCGCCGAATGAATAGGCGTACCCCTGCTCGAAGCTCTTCATGTGGCCGCCCATGGAAACGTACACGTATTTATGTTTCTCGGCCACCGGCATGACGGCGCGGGCGGCTGTTCCGGGATATCCCCCGAAGAGGAGATCGACTTTGTCGACGGTGATGGCTTTTTCGGCAAAGGTGACCGCCTTGGCGGCGCTCGACCCGTCGTCGTATATTTTAAACTCGACCTGCCGGCCCATCAGACCTCCCTTGGAATTAATCTCATCCGCCCAGAACTTCATCCCCCGCTCTATCCACTTGGCGGTTTCGGCAAACTGGCCGGTCATCGGCAGCGACCCGCCGATGATAATGGGATCTTGCGCCGCACAGGCATTCCGGTCCCCACCGAAGGCGCACAGCAGCGAAAGACACAACACCGTTAATACTGCTCCTTTTACAAACCGGCTTTTTTTCATCGCACATCCTCCTTATTCGCTATTTTTATACAGTATATGAACCCACTATATCCCCAGGTATGATTCCTTGATCCGCGGATCGTCTTTCAGTTCGTTCGCGAGCCCCTTGAGAGCGATTCGCCCGTGCTCGATAATATATCCATGCCTGGCGATGGAAAGGGTTTCCAGCACTTCCTGGGATATGAGAAGCACCGTCAGGCCGCCCTTGTTCAGATCGGAAATGATGCGAAAGATCTCGGCAGCCGCAACCGGAGAGAGCCCCAGAGAGGGTTCGTCCAGCATGAGCAATGTGGGTTGAGCCATCAGGGCGCGGGCCAGGGCCAGCATCTGCTGCTCGCCCCCCGACAGGCTGCCGGCCAATTGTCTGCGCCGTTCAGCAAGCCGGGGCAGAAGATCAAAGACCTTTTGCCTGTTTTCTTTCAGCCGGGCGCGGGAAGCGGGCAGGTACGCTCCCATTTCGAGATTTTCGTCGATCGTCATGCGAGGGAATAACTTCCTGCCCTCCGGCACCTGCACGATTCCCTGCCCGCATATCTCACCCGGGGCGAGTCCCCGGATCGGCTTCCCCTTCCAGGCAATTTCTCCTTCATCAGCGGGAGCAAGGCCGGAGATGGCATTCAATAAGGTGGTCTTACCCGAGCCGTTCGAACCGATGAGGGCGACCAGTTCTCCCTCTTCAATCTCGAGAGAAACACCCTGCAGTGCCCGAAGCTCCTGGTATGATACCACCAGATCTTTAACGCTCAGCATACGCGGCCCCCAGATATGCCTTGATGACTTCAGGATTGTTCGCAACGTGCGCAGGATCGCCGTCGGCAATCTTGATCCCGTTATGCAGGGTAATAATCCGCGAGCAGGTGCTCATAATCGCTTTCATGACATGTTCGATCATGAAAATCGTAAACCCGTATTCCCTGCTGATGCGGAAGGTCAGATCGATTGCCCCTTCAATCTCCTTGCTGTTCAGACCGGCGAAGACTTCATCGAGGAGCAGGATCTTCGGTCGTGTCGCCAGGGCGCGGGCCACCTCGAGCCGTTTGCGGTCTTCAAGGACAAGCTCTCCGGGCAATTTGCGGGCCTTGTCCGCCAGGCCCGTAAAGGTGAGAATATCCATCGCCTTCTCCCGGGCATTTCCGGGGCTGTTTATGGGTTCCTGTCCGTACAGAACGGCGGTGGCGACATTCTCGACAAGGTCCAGGTCCATCAGCGGCCGGACGATCTGAAAGGTCCTGCCGATCCCTATTTTACAGATCTCGTGGGCAGGTAACATATC
>CAZAST010000180.1:0-5139 GCA_964487805.1 uncultured Syntrophaceae bacterium | reverse complement strand
AGCAGTCCGATCTACGGCATGCCGATTATCAACGTGGATCAGGCGAAAACGGTCATCGTGTTGAAACGCTCCATGGCTCCCGGCTTCGCGGGGATCGAGAACAACCTCTTCTATAAGGAAAACACGCGGATGCTTTTCGGCGACGCGAAGGCGAGTATCGAGGAACTTGTCTCGGAATTCAAGAGGAAATGATTATGGAAAAATGGATTTTCACAAAGACCTTCAGGCATCAGTGGGCTGCCGCTCGGGGCACACCGAACACAAGGAGACGGTGACACGTGGAACTCATGCGCGTTATCGAACAGCGTCGCAGTATACGGAAATTCAGGGACGCCCCGGTTCCGGAGGCGATAATCAATGCTCTGCTCAACGTTGCCCGCCGGGCCCCCTCGGGAACCAATACCCAGGCATCACGGTTTGTTGTTGTCACATCGCCCGCCATGCGCGCCAGACTGGGAACCGCCACGCCTTACACGTTTATCACCCGGGCCCCGTTGTTTTTGTGTGCTGTTGTGATTTGACAGCCATGACGACCCGGGAATTGCGCCGGGCCGAATTTCTCGAAGCCGGGGTCTTCGAAGGCGTCGATGTGGACAGGGATATTCGTCACGGATATCTTACAAGTACCGCTGAGTTTTACGAATAGAACATATGTCGAAGGTTGCATTTAACAATCATTACATGTCACAATTATTCACCGATGTTGTCAGCGGATCTGACAGAGAAACAACTGACCCGGAAAAACAGATGTTGCATCATGAAGGAGATCATTCGTGAAGGATTTGAAACGGTTTTTTGAACCCCGCGCTGTTGCCGTGATCGGGGCCTCTTCGACTCCCCACAAACCCGGCAACGACGTCATTCGAAATATGCTCGCCAACGGGTACACCGGAAAGATATTTCCGGTTAATCCAAAGGGCGGCGAGATACTGGGGATACAGGCCTTTCGCTCAATCCGGGAGCTGCCCGAAGGGATAGATCTGGCTATCATCATCCTCCCGGCCAGGGCAAACCCCGCCGCCCTGAGGGAGTGCGCCGCCAGGGGGATCAAGGCCGTGGTGCTCGCGGCCGGCGGATTTTCCGAGGTTGACGAGCAAGGCCATGCCTTGCAGGAGGAGCTTCTGCGGGCGATCAAAAAGACCGGCATCCGCGCCCTGGGACCCAATACGTCCGGCCACTCTTCCCTGCCTCACCATTTCACGTCCAGCTTCTTTCCCCTGGGCAAAATCCCCCGGGGCTCCATATCTTACATAGCCCAGACGGGAAATTTCGCCACCCATACTATGCGTTACATCTCGACCGAGGAGCACTTCGGGGTCTCCAGGGTGGTGGGGCTTGGAAACAAGCTGGACATCGATGAAAACGACATCCTCGAATATTACGCGACCGACCCGGAGACAAAGGCGATCTTCATATATCTGGAAAGCTTCAAAAATCCAAAACGGTTTATGAAGATTGCCGGTGAGGTGACACGATCAAAACCGGTCATTCTCCTCAAAGGGGGGAGCTCTCACGAAGGGGCGCAGGCGGCCGTCGCCCACACGGCGGCCATGGCGTCGGACGACAGATTGATTGACGCCGCCTTAAAGCAGGCCGGCGTCGTCAGGATCTACGAATACTCCCATCTCGTTCTGGCCGCCAAGGTCCTGGCATGCATGCCGCTCCCCGGGGGCAACAGGGTCAGTTTTCTGGCACCTTCGGGGGCCCAACTGGTCTGCGTTACCGATTTATGCCGCCGTACGCTGGGCCTGGACGTCCCGGCGGTGGAGGAGGCAACCCGGCGCCGTCTTCAGGAAATCAGTCCATCCTTCATCAGAATGAGGAACCCGGTGGACATCTGGCCTGCGGCATCGGTGAGCGGGGTGTTGGAGGCATACCGTGAGGGGATGGAGGCCGTGTTGAAGGACCCCAACATCGATGCGGTTGTCCCCATTCTCCTGCTGACCGATGAGACGGGGGTTCCTCCTCTCGATTTTCTTGTCGATCTGTCCCGGAAATACCCCGACAAACCGATACTCGCAACCTTCACCGGGGAGAAGAAACACCGGGAAGCGGCGCAGGCCTTCCTTGAGCCCAGAGGCGTCCCGACCTTTCCGCTGATCGAGGAGTCCTTCAAGGTCCTCAGCATCCTCGCCGCGTGCAGACGCGCCAGAGATCGTTCAGATCTCAGAAGAATTGAGAAGGGTTGATACAAAATCAGGTTGAATCACCGTATCGACCACTGATCGAAGGGAAGATCTTCCGGCTCGCGGTCGGCGGGGGCCAGTTCCGCGATAAAACGGGACGGGACCGCTTCCATCCCCCACGCGTTTCCGGCGCGGCTGATGAGGGGATGGCAGAAGTAGAGCTGGTCCTTCGCCCGCGTGGTGGCGACGTAAAAGAGCCGCCGCTCCTCGTCCTCGCCCCCCGGTTCCTTCAGGGCGCGCGCCAGCGGGAACATTCCCTCCGAGCACCAGATCATGAAGACAACCGACCACTCCAGCCCCTTGGCCTGGTGGATCGAGCTGAGAACGACCCGGTGGTTGTTCTCCTCAGGCCGGTAGGCGGCTTCCTCCTCCGTGATGTTCGTCATCAGGGCCAGGTCGCTGAGAAATTCCTCCAGCGATTCGAACTCCGCTGAAAAATCCGACAACTGCCGCAGGTCCTCCTCGCGCGAGGCCCCGTCCCCGTATCTCTCGTCCATCCGCTCCCGGTAGCCGCCCTGCAGTATCACATCGATGATCTGCGTCAGGGCGTGAGAAGCGGCCAGTTCCCGGACGGCCTTCAGCGTCTCCCTGAATCCGCCGATCCCGGCCGCGGCCCCCTTCGGCACCTGCTTCATGAACTCGTCGGAAAAGACGGCCTCCAGGGGCTCCCCCCGCGAGGCGACGAATTCCCATATCTTGCGCGCCGTCACATCCCCGATCTTCGGGTAGAGCTTCAGCACCCGCTTCCAAGCGATCTCGTCGAGGGGGTTCGCGGCGATCCGCATGAAGGCGGTCGCGTCCTTGATGTGGGCCTGCTCGAAGAACCGGATTCCCGACCGGATCTCGAAGGGGATTCCCCGCCTGACCAGCTCCATCTGCAGCTCCATGGAGTGGTAGTGGGCCCGGTAGAGAACGGCGATCTCCCCCAGGGGGACACCCTCGTCGGCCAGTTCGATGATCCGCTGAGTGACAAAGTCGGCCTGCTGGAGAACGTTTCTCAAGGGAACGAAGACGGGCCTGACCCCCTTCTTCCGCACCGCCCGCAGGACCTTTTCGAACTGCTGGCGGTTGTTGATGATGCTCATGTTGGCCAGGGCGAGTATCTCCGGCGTGCTCCGGTAGTTGGTCTCCAGCTTGAATACCTGCGCGTCCGGGTAGCGCTCCGGGAACCGGAGGATATTGGAAAAGTTCGCCCCCCGGAAGGAATAGATGCTCTGGGAATCGTCCCCCACCACCATCAGGTTCCGGTGGCGGGCGGCGAGGAGGTCCAGAATCTCGGCCTGGATGATGTTGGTATCCTGGTACTCGTCCACCAGAATGTGGCGGAAGCGTTCGGCGTACTCGCCCTGTATCTCGGGAAAATCGGTCAGAAGAGCGCGCCAGTTGAGGAGAATATCGTCGAAGTCCATCACGTTCAGCTCTTTTTTGCGGAGCCGGTAGCGCAGGGCGACCTTGAGGATATCGGTGATGCACCGGGAGAGGCTGCGGTACCTGCCCTCGATGATCTCTTCGATCGCGACGCCGGTGTTCGCGGAGAGGCTGATGATCTCCCCCACGACGCTGGGCTTGGGAAAGATCCCGTCCGCGGTGTGAATCCCCATCTCCCGGATGCAGGTATTGATGAGTTGCCGGGAATCCTCGGCGTCCACGATCGAATAGCTCAGGTCGTAGCCGAGCATCCCCGCGTGCCGCCGGAGGATGCGGTTCCCCACGTGGTGGAAGGTTCCCCCCCACAGCCTTCCCAGGTCCACGTCCACCAGCGTCTGCACGCGCGACAGCATGGAGCGGGCGGCCTTGTTGGTAAAGGTGGCGAGGAGGATCTGCCCCGGATCGATCCCCTGCTTTATCAGGTGGGCGACCCGGTACGTCAGCGCTCGCGTCTTGCCGCTCCCGGCGCCGGCGATCACCAGGATGGGGCCGTCCGGGGCGGTGACCACGTCGCGCTGTTCGGGGTTGAGTTCCTGTTCGTAGTCGATCACGTCTTTACAGACTGTTCACCTTCAGCCCTTGAGGCTCTTTGCGATCTCGGCGACCGTGTCTTTGCTGCTGAGGGAGGTAAAATTCCGGAGAAGTCCCCTCCCCTTGTAGAAGCCGATCAGCGGAGCGGTCTTTTGGTTGTACGTTTCGAGGCGGTTCAGGATCGCCTCCTCTGTCTCGTCGTCGCGCTGGATGACGGGGCTGCCGCACTTCTTGCACGTTCCGTCCGGGTTGGCGGGATTGCTCTTGACGTTGTAAATCTCCTGGCACGCCGGGTTGGAGCAGGTCCGGCGCGTGGTCAGGCGGTCGAGGATGACGTCCCGGGGAACCTCCAGACTGGCCACGAAATCAAGGGCGATTCCCAGTTTTGCCAGGAGTGTCTCAAGCGCTTCGGCCTGCGGGATCGTCCGGGGGAATCCGTCGAGGAGAAATCCCTTCTTGCAGTCGTCTTCTTGGAGGCGGGCCTCCATGATCTCCATGATCAGAGAATCCGGCACCAGTCCGCCACTGTCCATATACGTTTTCGCCTTCTTTCCAAGCTTGGAGCCGCTCCTCACGGCGGCGCGCAGGATGTCTCCCGTCGAGATCTGAACGGACCCGTCGAGCTCCGACAGGAGCTTCGCCACGGTGCCCTTCCCCGCGCCGGGCGCGCCCAACAGTACAATCTTCATGATACAACCTCCTTGGTAATATAAAACGGGTTCCTTATATAGGGAACCCCCGGCGGGGTCAAGGGAATAGCGTGCCCAGTGGGGGGAGAGTGAGGTATATGGTATGTTTTCGGCGTTGATGGCTGGAGGGCGGTTACAGATTTGCCCTCGATAAAAGGGCTTCATCTCTATTGATATTTAAGCTGTTTATCTAAAGAATCGGTACCTTGATATAGTTCTGTATTAATACCATTTTTTCTTAAGTTCTCAGAAATTTCGAGTGATTTTTCTATCAATTCTTCTGAAAAGATAGTTACTAATACATT